>NZ_JBEOZU010000002.1:0-186239 GCF_040298185.1 Streptomyces sp. NPDC001634
CCGACTCCGAGAAGAAGATGTCTCGGTAAGCGTCGTCCTCGATGAGGATGAATCCCGTCCGTTCGGCCAGGGCCGCGAGCCGCACGCGCCGCCCGATGGGAAGGCAGGTTCCCTGGATCTGCCGGGGCCCCGCTCCTTGCGAGCTGATCAGACGCGGATCGCGCCGACTTCCACACCATGCTCGGCGGCAAGGCGGTGCAGGTCGTCGAGCTCCGACTGTTCGACATCCGCCAGGAAGTCGTCGCCGGTCTCACGGGCCCGTGTCAGGTCGGACTCGGTCGCCCGTATGCGCTGCAGAAGTCCTGCGGTGAATGCGTCCATGCTGCGCCCCCTCGTCCTGGGTCGTGGGTCGGTGGCACGGGGGTGTGCCCTTGGATGGGAAGGGGCGATCACGTCTCCACTGGGTGCCCAGCGCTGCCCTGGCTGGGCGGCGACGGTGCCGGACACCCACGCCCGCTCTGCGGGAAGCGGTGAGCAGCCGACCACATGTGGTGTGCCACATGCAGAGCGTGATCGCGGGGTGTAAAGCCGTCCTCCCCCCGCTCCCTTCCGCGGAAACCTCAACCGCACGAGAAAATTTCGCATTCCCGGTCCCACGGACCGGCATCCCGGGCGTACCCACCCGTCTTACAGCCGGTTTATGGCCGAAAAGGGCAGGATGGAGGTCTCATCCATGACAGACCTGCCCGTGTGCTGCCCGCAATCGGGTTACGCGGGTGGACAGAGGAAGGACAAGCGACGTGCGCGTACTCGTCGTCGAGGACGAGCAGCTGCTCGCCGATGCGGTGGCCACCGGACTGCGCCGGGAGGCCATGGCCGTCGACGTCGTGTACGACGGTGCGGCCGCCCTGGAACGCATCGGCGTCAACGACTACGACGTGGTCGTCCTCGACCGCGACCTCCCGCTCGTGCACGGGGACGACGTCTGCCGCAAGATCGTCGAGCTCGGCATGCCCACCCGCGTGCTGATGCTCACGGCGTCGGGCGACGTCAGCGACCGCGTGGAGGGCCTGGAGATCGGCGCCGACGACTACCTCCCCAAGCCGTTCGCGTTCAGCGAGCTCATCGCGCGCGTGCGGGCCCTCGGCCGGCGTACGAGCGTGCCGCTGCCGCCCGTCCTGGAGCGCGCCGGGATCAAGCTCGACCCCAACCGCCGCGAGGTCTTCCGCGAGGGCAGGGAGGTCCAGCTCGCCCCCAAGGAGTTCGCCGTCCTGGAGGTCCTCATGCGCAGCGAGGGCGCCGTCGTCTCGGCCGAGCAGCTCCTGGAGAAGGCGTGGGACGAGAACACGGACCCGTTCACCAACGTCGTGCGCGTGACCGTCATGACCCTGCGCCGCAAGCTCGGCGAACCCCCGGTCATCGTCACCGTGCCCGGCTCCGGATACCGGATCTGATGACCGTGGCCACGACACCCGCACCGCCCACGGCACCCCCCAAGCCCACCTGGGAGCCTCGCAGGCCGGAGCCCCCGTTCCCATGGCTGCGACCGACCATCCGCATAAGGCTCACGCTGCTGTACGGCGGCATGTTCCTGATCGCCGGCATCCTGCTGCTGTCGATCATCTACCTGTTCGCGGCGCACGCGCTCAACGTGGGCAGCGAACTGCCGTTCAAGATCCTCTCGGGCCAGGTCGCCAGCGACACCTGCAACTTCCCGTCCCGCCCCTCGGCGAGCGAGCTCAACGACGCCATGAACGCCTGCGTGAACGAGCAGCGCCAGCACGCCCTGGACAACCTGCTCAGCCGCTCGCTGCTGGCCCTGCTCGGCCTCGCCGTGATCGCCTTCGCCTTCGGCTATGCGATGGCCGGCCGTGTGCTGTCGCCGCTCGGCCGGATCACCCGCACCGCGCGTGCGGTGGCCGGCTCGGACCTGTCCCGCCGTATCGAGCTGGACGGCCCGGACGACGAGCTGAAGGAGCTGGCGGACACCTTCGACGACATGCTGGAGCGGCTGCAGCGGGCCTTCACGGCCCAGCAGCGGTTCGTCGGCAACGCCTCGCACGAGCTGCGCACCCCGCTCGCGATCAACCGCACGCTCCTGGAAGTGCACCTGTCCGACCCCGGGGCACCCGTGGAGCTGCAGCAGCTCGGCAAGACGCTGCTCGCCACCAACGAGCGCAGCGAGCAGCTCGTGGAGGGGCTGCTGCTGCTCGCCCGCAGCGACAACCAGATCGTCGAGCGCAAGCCCGTCGACCTGGCGGAGGTCGCCTCGCAGGCCGTGGACCAGGTGCACGCCGAGGCGGACGCCAAGGGCGTCGAGATCCGTGGCGAGCGCGCCCCCGCGGTCGTCCAGGGCAACGGCGTCCTGCTGGAGCGGATCGCCCTGAACCTGGTCCAGAACGCGGTGCGCTACAACATCCCGGAGGGCGGCTGGGTCGAGGTGACGACCGAGCTCCAGCACGGCCAGGCGGTCCTGGTGGTCTCCAACACCGGCCCGGTGGTCCCCGCGTACGAGATCGACAACCTCTTCGAGCCCTTCACCCGGCTGCGTACGGAGCGCACGGGCAGCGACAAGGGCGTGGGCCTCGGCCTCTCCATCGCGAGGTCCGTGGCGCGCGCCCATGGCGGCCACATCACGGCGCAGCCCCGTGAGGGGGGTGGGCTCGTGATGCGTGTCACCCTGCCCATCTGAGATCCTGTGAGATCCTGCGCCGACCGGGCCCGATGTTCGCTTTGCGCGGAATTTTCGGGTCCCGGATCCGATCGGTGCGTGTGTGATCGATCACAAAGAATTTTTTCCAGCCATCTACTCTCCGTGACCACATGGCTCCCAGAAAGCCGGGAAAATCCTGGTTTTCCAGGGGCTTGATCACGGGAAGTACACCGTGAGATGCCTTTGAACTGTGCTACGAGGACCGTGTACGGTCCGGTTCGCCATCCAACCCGATCACTCTTGAGGAGTCCGGTTGGGTGTCGATTGAGTAACAGACCTTGATGTGAGGCAAAATCTCCGCCTCGAGGCGGGCACAAGTCCGGCCTCTCACGCGTTACGTGCGCTGGAGACACCCGCAGACACCCAGAGGGGGAGAGCGAAATGGCAACGGATTACGACACCCCACGCAAGACCGACGACGACGTCGACTCCGACAGCCTTGAAGAGCTGAAGGCCCGGCGGAACGACAAGTCCGCCTCGGCCGTCGATGTCGACGAGTTCGAGGCCGCTGAAGGCCTGGAGCTGCCGGGCGCCGACCTCTCGAACGAGGAGTTGGCCGTTCGGGTGCTCCCGAAGCAGCAGGACGAGTTCACCTGCATGAGCTGCTTCCTGGTGCACCACCGCAGCCAGCTGGCCCGCGAGAAGAACGGTCAGCCGATCTGCCGCGACTGCGACTGAGGCCGGGTCGGCCGTGACTGGCTCGACCCCACCTCGGAAGCGCCGCTTTCCGACCGGGGAAGCGGACCTGGAGCCGGACAACGGCTCTTACGGCGTGCGTGACGACGAGCGGGGCTCTTCCGATACGGGAACAGCCTCGCTCGAACCGGCACATGCCCCCGCGGCGCCCGTGGTGCCGGCCGATACCCCGGCACCCGTCGCACGAGGCCGTGCGGCCGCCGTCCGGGACGGAATCCGGGAAGGCGTCCGCAAGGGCGGCAGCGCGGCCAGGGCGGGCCTGGCGTATCTCGCGGACCGGATCATCGAGATGGCCCCGCGGATCCCCGTACGGGACCTTCCGACCCTCCGCAGGCAGTTCCCCGGACTCGGGCCCGAGGAAATCGCCGACAAGCTCATCGTGAGCGCGGCGAGGGGCACGGCCACGGTCGGGGCCGGGATCGGGGCCGCGGCGATGCTGCCGGTGCCGCCGGCCATGCCGACCGAGCTGGCCACGGAGATCACCGGCGTCGCGGCGATCGAGCTGAAGCTGATAGCCGAACTGCACGAGGTGTACGGGCTGCGGCCGCCCGGGAACCTCGCCCAGCGCAGCACCGCCTATCTGAAGTCCTGGTCCGGCGAACGCGGGATCGACGTGACCAAACCGGCGACCGTCGACGCGGCCCTGGGCGGGCAGATGAAGCGGGAGCTGCGACAGCAGATCATGAAGCGGGTGGTACGGGATCTGCCGAACCTCATGCCGTTCATGGTCGGGGCCGCGGTGGGGGCGGTCATGAACCGGCGGGACACCAGGCGCCTCGCGGAACGGGTCCGGAAGGACCTGCGGAGGATGCAGGTGCCGTGGGAGGCATTGCCGGAGCTCCCGCCGATGGAGGAGCCGAAGAACCCTCTGGAGCTCGACAGCTGACAGCCGGAGCTCGAGGGCCCCGGCCGGGTGCGGCCGCCCCGTTCAGGCCTCCTCGGCCTTCTATGCCTCTGCCCGTGCCGCCCTGAGCGCGGCCGCCAGCTTCTCCGGCTCCCTGGTCGACAGGTACAGGTAGGGCGTCGGGTCGGCCTCGTCCGTGACCTCGACCTTCAGGACCGTCGGGATGTATGCGCGCAGCAGCATGAAGGCGCGTGTGTCCGCCTTGTACGTCCGCCAGGCGCGGGCCTCCTCCTGGTCCAGGACCTCCGCGTCACCGAGCGCCGACACCGGGATCCTCGCCTCGCCCGCGATCAGCGAGTCGCCCACCACGCGGATGCGGACGGAACCGTACGAGCTGGCGACGACCGCCGAGGCCGCGGTGCCGCCGACCAGGCCGCCCAGCAGCGGCAGCGTGCCGAAGGGGACGAGGACCAGAGCCATCGCGACGCCCACCAGGAGGCACATCAGCCACCAGGAGCGGGGCGCGGTGAGGCGTTCTTCGTACGGCGACGCGGAGAGCTGCATGGAGCCAAGCTTGGCACGGTGTCCGGAACGCATTCACGCGCGGGTAAGGTCTGCGGCTGTGAGTGGTACTTCCGCAGCTCTGAGGCCGCCCGCCGACGCCGTGACGCCGGTGCGGCACCCCGACGCGCCCGCCCCTGGCGAGCTGCTCGGCGCGCACTACGAGCAGTGCTTCGGGTGCGGGGGAGAGCAGCCCCATGGGCTGCATCTTCAGGCGAGGGCCGGCGAGGGCGTGTCCCTCACCGCCGAGTTCACCGTCCAGCCCGCCCACCAGGGAGCGCCCGGCCTTGCCCATGGCGGGGTCCTTGCGACCGCCCTCGACGAGACCCTCGGCTCGCTGAACTGGCTGTTGCGGACCATCGCGGTGACCGGACGGCTGGAGACCGACTTCGTACGGCCCGTGCCCGTGGGTACCGTGCTGTATCTGGAGGCCGAGGTGACGGCGGTGGCCGGGCGGAAGATCTACTCGAGGGCGACCGGGCGGATCGGTGGCCCCGACGGGCCCGTCGCCGTCCGCGCCGAGGCCCTCTTCATCGAGGTGAAGGTCGACCACTTCATCGACAACGGCCGCCCGCAGGAGATCCGGGCGGCAATGAACGACCCGGACCGGATCCGGCGCGCACGAGCCTTCGAGGTGAACCCGTGAGCCAGAGCCGCAACCCCGTGAACGTGCTCATCCGGCGCGTCGATCCGGACGTACCGCTTCCGGCGTACGCGCACCCCGGCGACGCGGGAGCCGATCTGCGCACCACCGAGAGCTGTGAGCTGAAGCCCGGGGAGCGGGCCGTACTGCCCACGGGGGTGTCTGTCGCGCTGCCTGAGGGGTACGCGGCCTTCGTGCATCCGCGTTCCGGTCTCGCCGCCCGCTGCGGTGTCGCCCTCGTCAATGCCCCGGGGACGGTAGATGCCGGGTACCGTGGGGAGATCAAGGTGATCGTGGTGAATCTCGACCCGCGCGAGTCCGTGCGGTTCGAGCGCTTCGACCGGATTGCCCAACTGGTCGTCCAGCAGGTCGAGAGGGTCCGCTTCCAGGAGGTCGCGGAACTTCCCGACTCGGCGCGGGCCGCGGGGGGCTTCGGCTCCACCGGCGGTCATGCTGCCGTGGGCGGTGAAACGGGTGGGAATCGATACGCTTCGGTCGTATCCGACCGGGAAGGACAGTGACGTGTTCGGACGTCGCAACAAGAAGGGTGCCGCCGAGGACGCGGCCGGCGAGGCCGAGCAGGTCGTCGACGGTGTCGACACTGAGGCGGACGAAGAGGTCGAGCGCGAGCGCGTGAGGCTCGAGCCGGAGCCGCGGCCCGACGGGCCCTGGGACAGCTCCGAGGTCCGCGAACCCGGCGACGGCCGGGTGGACCTGGGCGGTCTGTTCGTGCCCGGGATCGAGGGCATGGAGCTGCGGGTCGAGGTCGCGGGCGACGCGATCGTCGCGGCGACCGTCGTGCTGCGCGACAGCGCCGTCCAGCTGCAGGCCTTCGCCGCACCCAAGCGCGAGGGCATCTGGGGCGAGGTCCGCGAGGAGATCGCCAGCGGCATCACCCAGCAGGGCGGCATCGTCGACGAGGTCGAGGGGCCGCTGGGCTGGGAGCTGCGCGCCCAGGTGCCGGTGCAGCTGCCGGACGGCACGGGTGGTTTCCAGGTCGTGCGGTTCGTCGGTGTGGACGGTCCGCGCTGGTTCCTGCGGGGTGTCATCTCCGGCCAGGGAGCCGTGCAGCCGCAGGCCGCGGGCCTGCTCGAGCAGATCTTCCGGGACACGGTCGTGGTCCGCGGCGAAGGCCCGATGGCCCCCCGCGACCCGATCGTCCTGAAGCTGCCCAACGATGCGCAGATGGTGCCCGAGGGCGTCCAGCAGGATGACGGCGCCTCCCGCTTCTCCGGCGGGATGGGTCAGTTGCAGCGCGGACCCGAGATCACCGAGGTCCGCTGACAACTCCGCGAACGGACAGATCAGCAGACGGGTCGCACCCCTCCACGAGGGGTGCGACCCGTCTGCTGTGCGGGAGGTTCCGCGCGTATCAGGGTTCCGTCAAAGAGGCCCTTCCTCGCGCCTCCCGTCCCGTTTGCCGTGATTATTGGCCGTAAGGTCGACGCAGCGTACGCGGCGTAAGGAGCTGCGACGGGAAGACAATGAGGCCATGGGACGCGGCAAGCTTCGGATCTACCTCGGCGCGGCGCCGGGTGTCGGCAAGACGTACGCCATGCTGTCCGAGGCGCACCGCCGCATCGAGCGGGGGACCGACTGCGCCGTGGCCTTCGTGCAGCATCACGACCGGCCGCGCACCGAGGTGATGCTGCACGGCCTGGAGCAGGTCCCGCGCAGGGAACTGGAGTACCGCGGGAGCGTCTTCACGGAGATGGACGTGGACGCCGTCCTGCGCCGTGCCCCTGCCGTCGCCCTGGTGGACGAACTCGCCCACACCAATATCCCCGGCTCCCGTAACGCCAAGCGGTGGCAGGACGTCGAGGAACTGCTGGCGGCCGGGATCGATGTGGTCTCGACCGTCAACATCCAGCACCTGGAGTCCCTCGGCGATGTCGTCGAGTCGATAACCGGGGTGCGGCAGCGGGAGACCGTCCCCGACGAGGTGGTGCGCCGCGCGGACCAGATAGAGCTGGTCGACATGTCGCCGCAGGCGCTGCGGCGTCGGATGGCGCACGGCAACATCTACCAGCCGGACAAGGTCGATGCGGCTTTGTCGAACTACTTCCGGCCGGGGAATCTGACCGCGTTGCGGGAGCTGGCGCTGCTGTGGGTGGCGGACCGGGTCGATGAGTATCTGAACGAGTACCGCAGTGAGCACCGGGTCTCGACGATCTGGGGTTCGCGTGAGCGGATCGTGGTCGGGCTGACCGGTGGTCCGGAGGGGCGCACGCTGATCCGCCGGGCCGCACGGCTTGCGGAGAAGGGCGCGGGCGGTGAGGTGCTGGCCGTCTACATCTCCCGCAGTGACGGTCTGACCTCGGCCTCGCCCAAGGAACTGGCGGTCCAGCGCACCCTGGTCGAGGACCTCGGTGGGACCTTCCACCATGTGGTGGGCGATGACATCCCCGCGGCGCTCCTCGACTTCGCACGCGGGGTGAACGCCACCCAGATCGTCCTCGGTGTCTCCCGGCGCAAGGCCTGGCAGTACGTCTTCGGGCCCGGTGTCGGCGCCACGGTGGCCCGGGAGTCGGGGCCCGACCTCGATGTCCACCTCATCACGCACGACGAGGCGGGCAAGGGACGAGGACTGCCCGTCGCCCGGGGAGCGCGGCTCGGCCGCACGCGCATCGTGGCGGGCTGGCTGGTCGCCGTGGTCGGCCCCGTGGTGCTCACTCTGTTGCTGAACACGGTCCACCTCGGCCTCGCCAACGACATGCTGCTGTTCCTGGCGCTGACGGTGGCGGCGGCCCTGCTGGGCGGGCTCCTCCCGGCGCTGGCCTCGGCGGCCTTCGGCTCACTGCTGCTGAACTACTACTACACGCCGCCGCTGCACCGGCTGACGATCGCCGACCCCAGGAACATCGTCGCCATCGTGATCTTCGTCGGCGTGGCGGTCTCGGTGGCCTCGGTGGTGGACCTGGCGGCCCGGCGCACCCTCCAGGCGGCGCGGCTGCGCGCCGAGTCCGAGATCCTCTCCTTCCTCGCGGGCAGCGTGCTGCGCGGCGAGACCACCCTGGAGGCGCTCCTGGAGCGGGTCCGCGAGACCTTCGGCATGGAGTCGGTGGCGCTGCTGGAACGGACGAGTGACGTCGACCCGTGGACCTGTGCGGGCAGAGTGGGACCGGGCGCGCCGGTCGAGCGGCCGGAGGACGCGGACGTGGACGCGCCGGCCGGCGACCATATGGCGCTGGCGCTGTCCGGGCGCGTCCTGCCCGCCTCCGACCGTCGCGTGCTGGCCGCCTTCGCCGCGCAGGCCGCCGTGGTCCTGGACCGCCAGCGGCTCCAGCAGGAAGCCGACCAGGCCAAGGAACTGGCCGAGGGCAATCGCATCCGCACCGCGCTGCTCGCCGCCGTCAGCCATGATCTGCGCACCCCGCTGGCCGGGATCAAGGCCGCGGTGTCGAGTCTGCGGTCCGACGATGTGGCGTGGTCGGAGGAGGACCAGGCGGAGCTGCTGGCGGGCATAGAGGAGGGGGCCGACCGGCTCGACCACCTGGTGGGCAACCTGCTGGACATGTCCCGCCTCCAGACCGGCACCGTCACCCCGCTGATCCGGGAGATCGATCTCGACGAGGTCGTGCCGATGGCGCTCGGCGGGGTGCCCGAGGACAGCGTGGAGCTGGACGTCCCGGAGACCCTGCCGATGGTCGCGGTGGACGCCGGGCTCCTGGAACGCACGGTCGCCAACCTCGTCGAGAACGCCGTCAAGTACAGCCCCCTGGGAACACCCGTGCTGGTTTCCGCGAGCGCCCTCGCCGACCGCGTGGAGGTCCGGGTCGTCGACCGCGGCCCGGGCGTGCCGGAGGAGGCGAAGGAGCGCATCTTCGAGCCCTTCCAGCGATATGGCGATGCCCCGCGCGGTGCCGGTGTCGGTCTCGGCCTCGCGGTCGCCCGGGGCTTCACGGAGGCCATGGGCGGCACACTGAACGCCGAGGACACGCCCGGCGGCGGGCTGACCATGGTCCTCACCCTCCGGGCCGTGGAGAGCCTTCACGCCCCCGCACGACTGGCCGAAGCAGAAAGGCAAACCACATGACCCGGGTGCTCGTGGTCGACGACGAGCCGCAGATCATACGCGCCCTCGTGATCAACCTGAAGGCGCGCAAGTACGAGGTCGACGCGGCCCCCGACGGCACGACCGCGCTCCAGCTCGCCGCCGCCCGCCACCCCGACGTCGTGGTGCTCGACCTCGGGCTCCCCGACATGGACGGCGTCGAGGTGATCAAGGGGCTGCGCGGCTGGACCCGGGTGCCGATCCTGGTGCTGTCCGCCCGCCACTCCTCGGACGAGAAGGTCGAGGCGCTGGACGCGGGCGCCGACGACTACGTCACCAAGCCGTTCGGCATGGACGAGCTGCTGGCCCGCCTGCGCGCCGCGGTGCGCCGCGCCGAGCCCACCGGGGGCGGCGAGGACGACATGATCGTGGAGACCGAGGACTTCACCGTCGACCTGGCCGCGAAGAAGGTCAACCGGGCCGGGAAGGACGTACGTCTCACCCCCACGGAGTGGCATCTGCTGGAGGTGCTCGTGCGCAACACGGGGCGCCTGGTCAGCCAGAAGCAGCTGCTGCAGGAGGTGTGGGGGCCGTCGTACGGGACGGAGAGCAACTATCTGCGGGTCTACATGGCCCAGCTGCGCCGCAAGCTGGAGGCGGACGCGTCGCACCCGAAGCACTTCGTCACCGAGCCGGGGATGGGCTATCGGTTCGAGAAGTGATGCGGGACGCGATGTGTGTCGGTGCGCCCCGGTACGCTTTCGGTATGACTGCTGTTCCTCGTTCCGAAAAGCCGGCGGGCCGGTTCCGGCGCATGCTCGACCGGCTTTCCTCGTCACAGGAGGACCTGGAGTCCGAGGAGCTGCGGGAGGACGCCGAGACCGCGGGCTGTACGCGCATCGGCGACTGCCATGACCGACAGATCGTCACGGTTACTGGTACCTTGCGCACGGTCACGCTGCGCCCGCGGGCAGGGGTCCCGGCCCTGGAGGCCGAGCTGTTCGACGGTTCGGCCGCCCTGGACGTGGTGTGGCTCGGCAGGCGCTCCATCGTCGGAATAGAACCGGGACGCAGGCTGATCGCGTCGGGCCGGATCTCGATGAGCCGGGGCCGCAGAGTGCTGTTCAATCCCAAGTACGAACTCAGACCCCTCGGACGGGAGTAGCCGGTGACGTCACTCGAGAAGCCGACCGAAGACGCCCAGCAGGATTCGCGGGCGGTGACCGAGGCCGCGCTCTTCGAGGCGTTCGGCGGGGTCCGGGGCATGGTCGAGACCGTGATGCCCGGCCTCCTCTTCGTCACCATCTTCACAATCAACAAGGACCTGCACCTGTCGGCGATCGCCGCGCTGGCGGTGTCCCTGCTGCTGGTCGTGGTCCGCCTCGTCAGGAAGGACACCGTCAAGCACGCCTTCAGCGGTGTGTTCGGGGTCGCCTTCGGCGTGGTCTTCGCGATGATGACCGGCAACGCGAAGGACTTCTATCTGCCGGGCATGCTCTACACGCTGGGCCTGGCCCTGGCGTACATCATCACCACGCTCGCGGGAGTGCCCCTGATCGGTCTGATGCTCGGACCGGTCTTCAAGGAGAACCTCTCCTGGCGTACGCGCAACCCCGGCCGCAAGAAGGCGTACACGAAGGCCAGTTGGGCCTGGGGGCTGATCCTGCTTGCCAAGTGCGCGATCCTCTTCCCCCTGTACTGGTGGGCCAACACCGCCCAACTCGGCTGGGTCCTGGTCGCGTTGAAGATCCCGCCGTTCCTGCTCGCGGTGTGGCTCACGTGGGTGTTCCTGGCGAAGGCGCCCGCGCCCATCGACGTCTTCGCGGAGATGGAGGCGGAGGAGAAGGCGGAGAAGGAGCGGAAGGCTGCCGCCGCCGAGCACGACGGGTCCCCTGCGGGGCGGCACCGCCGGGAGTCGTAGCCGCCGGCGCCGGCGTGACAACCACGCCGGTCTCCGCCCGGACCCCGTCGCGGCTTACGCTCAGTTGCCCCTATCCCCGGGGCCGTGTCCCCGGACCCCACAAGGGGACTGTGTCCCTTCGCCCTTGGATACCGCCGCCCGGCGGCTGGGCCCCAGCTCCCGCATCCGGGATTGCGTCCGCCTGGACCCCTGCTCCCGCGGGTTGCGCCGTCAGCCCCGCCGCCGGGGTGTTGCGTTCTTTGAACCCTCGCCTGAACCCTCGCCCCGGTGGGCTGCTGCAGGGCGCCGCGGTCTGTGCCCTGAACTCCCGCTGGGTTTGCCCTGGGTGGGCCTCCGCCTTCGGGGGCCGTGTCCCGCGTGGACTCATGCCTCGGTGGGCTCCTCCCTGGCCGTTGGGGGCTGCGCCCCCAGCCCTCCCGCCGGGCTTGCGTCGGGTGGGTCCCGCCCTTGCAGCGGGTTGTGTCCCGGTCTCGCGGGGGCCCGTGGCTCTTTGCCCTGGTGGGCTGCCGTCCGGCCCGCGGTCTGTGCCCCGAGTCCGGCCCGTATCGGAACCCGAGTCCGGCCGTAAGCGGAAATGGGGCCGCCCGGAATTCTCCGGGCGCCCCCATCCTCGTAGGACGGCGAACTAGTGCGCCGTGTCCTCCCGGCGCACCGACAGCAGGTCCTCGAGCTGCTCCTCGCGCGCCTGGGCCGCCACGAACAGCAGTTCGTCGCCCGCCTCCAGGGAGTCCTCCCGGGACGGGGTCAGGACGCGGGTGCCCCGGATGATCGTCACCAGGGACGTGTCCTCGGGCCACTGCACGTCGCCGACCTGCGTGCCGGCCAGGGCCGACTCCGGTGGCAGGGTCAGTTCGACGAGGTTGGCGTCGCCATGGCTGAAGCGAAGCAGGCGGACCAGGTCGCCGACGCTCACCGCCTCCTCGACCAGGGCCGACATCAGGCGGGGGGTCGAGACCGCGACGTCCACGCCCCACGCCTCGTTGAACAGCCACTCGTTCTTGGGATTGTTGACCCGGGCCACGACGCGCGGGACGCCGTACTCCGTCTTCGCCAGCAGGGAGACGACCAGGTTCACCTTGTCGTCGCCGGTTGCGGCGATCACGACGTTGCAGCGCTGCAGCGCCGCCTCGTCCAGGGACGTGATCTCACAGGCATCGGCCAGCAGCCACTCCGCCTGCGGAACGCGCTCGACCGAGATCGCGGTCGGCGCCTTGTCGATCAGCAGGACCTCGTGGCCGTTCTCCAGGAGCTCGCCCGCGATCGAGCGGCCCACGGCACCGGCACCGGCAATGGCGACCCTCATCAGTGACCGCCCTCCTCTTCGGGCCCCTGGGCGAACGACGCCTCGACCTTGTCGACGTCGTCCGTCCGCATCATCACATGCACGAGGTCGCCCTCCTGCAGCACCGTCTGGGAGCTGGGCAGCATCGCCTCGCCCAGCCGGGTGAGGAACGCCACCCGGACGCCCGTCTCCTCCTGCAGCTTGCTGATCTTGTGGCCCACCCACTTCGGCGAGGCATGCACCTCGGCGAGCTGGACGCCGCCGGTGGGGTCGCGCCACAGCGGCTCGGCACCGGACGGCAGCAGACGGCGCAGCATCTGGTCCGCCGTCCAGCGGACCGTGGCGACGGTCGGGATGCCGAGCCGCTGGTAGACCTCGGCCCGGCGGGGGTCGTAGATACGGGCCGCGACATTCTCGATGCCGAACATCTCGCGGGCCACGCGCGCGGCGATGATGTTCGAGTTGTCGCCACTGGAGACGGCGGCGAAGGCGCCGGCCTCCTCGATGCCCGCCTCGCGCAGGGTGTCCTGGTCGAAGCCGACTCCGGTGACACGACGGCCGCCGAACCCGGAGCCCAGTCGTCGGAAGGCGGTGGGGTCCTGGTCGATCACGGCGACCGTGTGCCCCTGTTGCTCCAGGGTCTGGGCAAGAGCGGAGCCCACTCTTCCGCAGCCCATGATGACGATGTGCACGACCGTCCTTCCGGTGTCAATGGTCACGGCTCAGTCGAAACGCCAACAACAGGGTCTCAGACCGCCGACCAAGCTACACACGCGCGGTCCGGGTAGGGCACCCCCGTGCACGCGCGCCGCACTGCTCTGTGCGATCACCGGCGGCTGATGCTGCGAACGCTGAGAAGAGTCAGGATTCCGAGGCCGACAAGTCCGGCGGCGGCGCCGATGAACTCCGCGGTCGCATGCATGGAACCTCCGGGGGCGGCAACTGCAGGGGGTTTCGTCATATAGGCATGCGGAACCCGTCACCTGCGGAATCCGCAGCGCGCCCCTCTTCGATTTCACTCGTGAGGCAGATCTCCTCGGGCGGCTGGGCGGTCCCCGGTGCGACCCCTTACGATCCTCTGTTGTGTCCAAACTGACCGACGTGCCCAAACGGATCCTGATCGGGCGCGCACTGCGCAGTGACCGGCTCGGGGAAACGCTCCTGCCGAAGCGCATCGCCCTCCCCGTCTTCGCCTCCGACCCTCTCTCCTCCGTGGCCTACGCGCCCGGTGAGGTGCTGCTGGTCCTCTCCATCGCGGGCGTGTCGGCCTACCACTTCAGCCCCTGGATCGCGGTCGCGGTCGTCGTGCTGATGTTCACGGTGGTCGCCTCCTACCGGCAGAACGTGCACGCGTACCCGAGCGGCGGCGGCGACTACGAGGTGGCGACCACCAACCTCGGCCCCAAGGCCGGTCTCACCGTCGCCAGCGCGCTGCTCGTCGACTACGTCCTCACGGTCGCCGTGTCGATCGCCTCCGGCATCGAGAACCTCGGCTCCGCAATCCCGTTCGTCGTCGAGCACAAGGTGGCGTGCGCGGTCGCCGTGGTCGTGCTGCTCACGCTGATGAACCTGCGCGGGGTCAAGGAGTCCGGCTCGCTGTTCGCGATCCCGACGTACGTCTTCGTCGCGGGCGTCTTCGTCATGATCGCGTGGGGCGCGTTCCGCGGGCTGGTCCTCGGCGACACCATGCGGGCGCCCACGGCGTCGTACGAGATCAGGGCCGAGCACCAGGGGATAGCCGGTTTCGCCCTGGTCTTCCTGCTGCTGCGCGCCTTCTCCTCCGGATGCGCCGCGCTCACCGGTGTCGAGGCGATCTCCAACGGCGTCCCGGCCTTCCGCAAGCCCAAGTCGAAGAACGCGGCGACCACGCTCGCGATGATGGGCCTGCTCGCCGTCACCATGTTCTGCGGCATCATCGCCCTGGCCATGACCACCAAGGTCCGGATGGCCGAGAACCCGGCCACCGACCTGCTCCACAACGGTGTCGGCCTGGGCTCCGGCTATGTCCAGAACCCGGTGATCTCGCAGGTCGCCGAGGCCGTCTTCGGCAAGGGAAGCTTCCTGTTCATCGTGCTGGCGGCGGCCACCGCGCTGGTCCTGTTCCTGGCCGCGAACACCGCCTACAACGGCTTCCCGCTGCTCGGCTCGATCCTCGCCCAGGACCGCTATCTGCCGCGCCAGCTGCACACCCGCGGCGACCGCCTCGCCTTCTCCAACGGCATCGTGCTCCTCGCGGGCGCGGCCACCTTGCTGATCGTCATCTACGGCGCCGACTCGACCCGGCTGATCCAGCTGTACATCGTCGGCGTGTTCGTGTCGTTCACGCTCAGCCAGACCGGCATGGTCCGCCACTGGAACCGCCATCTGGCCACCGAGACGGACCAGGCCAAGCGCCGTCACATGATGCGCTCACGCGCCATCAACGCCTTCGGCGCCTTCTTCACCGGCCTGGTGCTGGTCGTCGTCCTGGTCACGAAGTTCACGCACGGCGCCTGGGTCGCGCTGCTCGGCATGTGCATCTTCTACGCCACGATGACCGCGATCCGTCGCCACTACGACGGTGTGGCCGAGGAACTCGCCGCCCCCGAGGGCCCGAGCGACGACAGCGTGCGCCCCTCGCGGGTCCACTCGGTGGTGCTCATCTCCAAGATCCACCGCCCCACGCTGCGCGCCCTGGCCTACGCCAAGCTGCTGCGCACGGACACCCTGGAGGCGCTCAGCGTCAACGTCGACCCGGCGGAGACCAAGGCCCTGAAGGACGAGTGGGAGCGGCGCGGCATCGATGTACCGCTGAAGATCCTCGACTCGCCGTACCGCGAGATCACACGCCCGGTGATCGAGTACGTGAAGAGCCTGCGCCGCGAGTCGCCGCGCGACGCCGTGTCCGTGATCATCCCCGAGTACGTGGTGGGCCGCTGGTACGAGCATCTGCTGCACAACCAGAGCGCGCTGCGGCTCAAGGGGCGGCTGCTGTTCACGCCGGGCGTCATGGTGACCTCCGTGCCGTACCAGCTGCAGTCCTCCGAGGCGGCGAAGCTGCGCGCCCGCAAGCGGCAGGAGTGGAACGCGCCGGGCGCGGTGCGGCGAGGTCCGGCCGAGGAGCGGGCGAAGGACTCCTTGACCTCGAAGGGCTGAGGCGGCCTGCCCTGACACTGTCCTGGTGGTGAACGGCCGGACGACACCCACGTAGACTGGTGGGCTGTTGTCCGGCCGTGCCGTTCCCGTGTTCGTACCCCCTCTCGTATCTGGAGTCGTCCCCCCATGCAGGCAGAACCGAAGAAGTCGCTGGTGGGGGAGGAGTACGAGGTCGAGATCGGTCCCGTCGCCCACGGCGGTCACTGCATCGCCCGCACGGAAGCGGGCCAGGTCCTCTTCGTCCGGCATGCGCTGCCCGGAGAGCGGGTCGTGGCACGGGTGACGGAGGGCGAGGAGGAGGCCCGTTTCCTGCGTGCGGACGCGGTGCGGGTGCTGGGGGCCTCGAAGGACCGCATCGAGGCGCCCTGCCCCTATGCCGGCCCCGGACGCTGCGGCGGCTGCGACTGGCAGCACGCCAAGCCGGGCGCGCAGCGCCGGCTCAAGGGCGAGGTGATCGCCGAGCAGTTGAAGCGGCTCGCGGGCCTCACGCCCGAGGAGGCGGGCTGGGACGGCACGGTCGTGCCGGCCGAGGGCGACAAGCTTCCGGCGGGCGAGGTCCCGCAGTGGCGTACGCGGGTGCAGTACGCGGTGGACGCGTCCGGCCGGGCGGGCCTGCGCCGGCACCGCTCGCACGAGGTGGAGCCGGTCGACCACTGCATGATCGCCGCCGCCGGAGTGACCGAACTGGGCATCGAGAAGCGGGACTGGACGGGCATGGAGTCCGTCGAGGCGATCGCGGCGACGGGGTCGCAGGACCGCCAGGTGATCCTGACGCCCGAGCCGGGCGCGCGGCTGCCGCTGGTGGAACTGGACAAGCCGGTTTCGGTGCTGCGGGTCGACGAGAAGTCCGGCGGAGTGCACCGCGTCCACGGCCGTCCCTTCGTCCGCGAACGTGCCGACGGCCGTACCTACCGCGTGGGCGGCGGGGGCTTCTGGCAGGTCCACCCGAAGGCGGCGGACACGCTGGTGAAGGCGGTGATGCAGGGGCTGCTGCCGCGCAAGGGCGAGACGGCGCTCGACCTGTACTGCGGCGTCGGCCTCTTCGCGGGAGCGCTCGCGGACCGGCTCGGCGAGAAGGGCGCGGTGCTCGGCATCGAGTCCGGCAAGCGCGCGGTGGAGGACGCCCGGCACAACCTGGCCGACTTCGACCGCGTCCGCATCGAACAGGGCAAGGTCGAGTCGGTCCTGCCGCGGACGGGCATCACGGAGGTCGACCTGATCGTCCTGGACCCCCCTCGCGCGGGGGCGGGCCGGGCGACGGTCGCACACCTGTCGTCCCTGGGCGCCCGGAGGATCGCCTACGTCGCCTGCGACCCGGCGGCGTTGGCACGCGATCTGGCGTACTTCCGGGAGGGCGGGTACCGGGTGCGGACGCTGCGGGCGTTCGATCTGTTTCCGATGACGCACCACGTGGAGTGCGTGGCGATTCTTGAGCCCGCAGTAAAGGGCCTCTGACCTGCTACTTCTTCTGAATTGGCCAGTATGGTCGGGCGTGCTCGACCTGTTCTGCTCTGCAAAGTACATGACGTGAAGCGTGTCGTATGCTCACGAACGCCGCTGACCTGCCGTTTCATGACGCCGTGCTGGAGTGATCTTCCGCCGCCCTGGTCCATCGGCGCCTGGCGCGCCCGGACCGGCGTCGCCGTGCCCGAGGGCCGCAGGGGCATTTCGACAACAAGGACATGTACCCGCTCGGCCTCGGCGCCTTCATGGACGACCGCGCCCTTTTCGGCCGGGCGGAGTCGGGAGCCCGCCCCGAAGTGGTCACCGTGCCCGACCCGGAGCCGGGCTCCGGCCATGCTGTCCTGGAAGTGGCCGCGGCCGGACTGTGCCTCCAGCCTGACGGTGACGGGCCGAGATCCCGGGCAACTGCACTTTGTGCCGCCCGTCGCCCCGAGTCTCGCAGCGTCGAGCAAACGGGAGTCAGCCTTCGTATGGCGGCCTGTTTTTTCCAGATCCGCCCAACTGGCCCCCGCTGTGCGAACCGCGGCGCTGGGGCTGTCCCGGATGCTGCGGGGGAGCGGCTGAGCGGGGCCTCCTCAGGCGAAGTGCCCCTCCGACAGCCGGGCCAGAGTTCTGCGGCCGCGGGCGACGACCTCCTGGTCGTCGTGGGGCACCCCCCAGGAGAGGGCGCTCGCTGCGTCGAGCGCCGACAGACAGCGCAGGGCGGTCTCCTCCACGCCGGTCAGCTCGCGCCCGAAGCCCTGGCAGAAGGCGGTCCGCAGCTCGGGCCGCTCGGCCCAGGGGCCGCAGGCGAGCCGGACGACGTCGAAGACCGCGGCGTGCGGGCGGGCCCGCTCCAGGCCGACCACCGCGAGTGCGCCGACCCCGGTGTCGTAGAGCCAGTTGCGCTCTTGGAAGTCGCCGTGGGCGTATGCGACCGGCAGGGGGCCGAGCAGCTCCAGCGCGGCGGCATGCCGGCGGACGACATCTCGTTCCCGGGCGCCGATGAGGTCCCCGGCACGCTCGAGATGCACCTCGGCGTCGTCGACGGCGCGCTCGATCTCGCCTGCCGCCTCCGAACGGTCCTGGGGCGTCAGATCGCGGGCGTCGCCGTGGAACCGGCGCAGCCACGCGCCCGCCTTGCGGTGCAGGGCGCGCCGCCCGCCCGGGGTGAGCGCAAGGCTCCGCACGGGCCGGCCGGGCACCGCGGTGAGCAGCAGCGCGCGGTGCCGCGCCTCGGTGTCCAGCAGGTACGGCACAGTGCCCCGCTCCAGCGCCGGCGCCGCCTCACGGTAGGCGCGGGTCTCCCTGGCGTAGAGCGTCGGTGTCGGAGCCACCTTGAGGAAGGTGCGGCCGGTGTCGGAGGTCAGCTCCCAGACCCTGGACCCGGGGCGGCGGTGCGAGGCGTCCCGCACGGAGCGGACGGGACCGACGACCCCCTCGGCCCACGCGGCCAGGGCGGTCGGGATGGGGGTGCGGACGGTCATGCGCCCCACCTCGGTGCCGGACGTGATGAGGACGGGCGGACCGAGGCACGGGCGGAGCCGGTCGGGACGAGGGCGTCAACTCCGTGCCGGGCGGAGGCAGGCCGCCCGGGCCGATTGTCGAACGCGGGGAGAAAGGCGGTAGGGGCGGGGACGGGGTTCATGAATCCTCCAGGGCTTATGTCGATGCGGACAAGCGACCGAACAACCGCCCTGATCATGGACTCGTAACGGGCAGCCGGGGGCGAATTCTCGGGCAAAGGTTCGATCATCCCGCCCCGGTCAAGCGGCCCTGGCGAATCGGGGCACGCGGCGCCGTTCGATTCCCTCGTGTGGTGAAGGGTGGCCCGGTCGGGGGATTGCCCGCCGCGCGGTTGACGGTGAGTCAGATCCTCGTCGGGACCCCGGTCAGTCCCGGAAGCCCTTGTCCGCCAGAATGGCGTCGATCTTCGCCCGGTGCGCCTCCTCCCACATGTCGAGGGTTTCCTGCGCCTCCTTCGCGAGCTTCGTCCGGGCGGCGGCGAGTATCTCCTCCCGGCGCGCCGCGGGGACCGCCACCACGCCCTCCTCGTCGGCCACCACGATGTCGCCGGCGCTCACCTTCACGCCGCCGCACTCCACGTCCACGTTGAGCGGTTCCGCGGCGTTCTTGGTGCCCGGGATGGGCATGACGCCCCGGGCGAAGACGGGGAAGCCCATCTCGCGGACCTCGGCGAGGTCACGGATGACTCCGTCGGCCACGAATGCGGCGATGCCCCGGCGCTGGGCCACGGCGCAGACGTTGCCGCCGGCCAGGGCGTAGTCCACGTCTCCCGACTCCACGACGATGACCGAGCCCGGCTCGGCCCGGTGGATGGCCGCATGCAGCATGAGGTTGTCGCCGCGAGGGCAGCGGACCGTGAACGCCGGGCCCGCCACGCGCGGGGCCGACGGCCACAGCGGTCGGATGCCGATGTCCATGACCCGCGCGCGGCCGAGCAGATCGGCGAGGGTGGTCGTCGGGATGTCTTCGAACGCGCCGACGATGTCGGTGACGTCGCTCATATGACTCCTCCGTTCGGGTGGATCTTCGACTCTACGGTCCCCCCTCCGGCGGACCCGCGCGGCACGCCCGGCCCGCCCCCGCCGAGCCGTTGCGGCTCCGCCCTCGAGGTCCGAATCTGGGGGAATGTGCCGGGCAATGAGGAGGGCGGGCGATGGCGGCGAGCGATGGCGGGGCGGACGCCGAGCGGCTGCGGCTGGCGGATGCCGATGCGGGGCGGGTGGCGTGGCGGCGCTGGGGGCCGTATCTGAGCGAGCGGCAGTGGGGCACGGTGCGCGAGGACTACAGCCCCGGCGGGGACGCCTGGTCCTACTTCACCCATGACCAGGCCCGCTCCCGCGCCTACCGCTGGGGCGAGGACGGCATCGCCGGCGTCAGCGACGACAAGCAGCGGCTGTGCTTCGCGCTCGCCCTGTGGAACGGCCGCGACCCGATCCTCAAGGAGCGGATGTTCGGCCTGACCAACGCCGAGGGCAACCATGGCGAGGACGTCAAGGAGTACTACTTCCACCTGGACTCGACGCCCACCCACTCGTACATGAAGTTCCTCTACAAGTACCCCCAGAGGGCCTTCCCGTACGAGGACCTCGTCACCGTCAACCGGGCCCGCGGACGGCACGACCCCGAGTACGAACTCCTCGACACCGGCGTCTTCGACGAGGACCGCTACTTCGACGTGTTCGTGGAGTACGCCAAGGCCGGTCCGGAGGATCTGCTCGTCGAGATCACCGCGCACAACCGCGGACCCGACGAGGCGGTACTGCACCTGCTGCCCACACTGTGGTTCCGGCACACCTGGTCGTGGGCGGGCGGCACGGCGGTGCCCGGTCTGAGCCGGGTCCCGGGAGCGATCCGCGCCGACCACGAGGAACTCGGCCCGCGATGGCTGTACTTCACCGGTGGGACGGAGACCCTGTTCACCGAGAACGACACCGACAACCAGCGCATCTTCGGCAGCCCGAACGCCACCCCGTACGTCAAGGACGGCATCGACCGGTACGTCGTCCACGGCGAGACCGGCGCCGTCAACCCGCAGCAGACCGGTACCAAGGCCGCAGTCCACCACGTGCTGACCGTGCCCGCCGGGGACAGCGCGACCGTACGGCTGCGCCTGACCGACACCGAACTCACCGATCCCTGGGCCGAGTTCGAGCAGGCATTCAACACCCGGCGCACCGAGGCCGACGTGTTCTTCGAGGGCGTGGTCCCGGACGGCCTGGGTGAGGACGAGCGCCGCCTGGTGCGGCAGGCGCTCGCCGGGATGCTGTGGAGCAAGCAGTACTACCACCTCGACGTCGAGCGCTGGCTCGCCGAGCACGGTGTCGATCCGCTGGCCGTCGACCCCCGCATCCGCAACAGCGCCTGGTACCACATGGTCAACGACGAGGTCATGTCGATGCCGGACACCTGGGAGTACCCCTGGTTCGCGGCCTGGGACCTCGCCTTCCACGCCATCGCGCTGTCCATGGTCGACATCGGCTTCGCCAAGGCGCAACTGGAGCTGCTGCTGCGCCGCCTGTATCTGCACCCCAACGGCCAGATCCCGGCGTACGAATGGAACTTCGGCGACGTCAACCCGCCGGTGCACGCCTGGGCCGTCCTCTTCGTCTACGAGCTGGAGAAGCAGCGCACGGGCCGCGGCGACCGCACCTTCCTGGAGAACGCCTTCCAGAAGCTGACGAAGAATTTCACCTGGTGGCTCAACCGCAAGGACGTCGACGGCAACAACGTCTTCCAGGGCGGCTTCCTCGGCCTCGACAACATCGGTGTCTTCGACCGCAGCGCCCCGCTGCCCACCGGCGGCCACCTCGACCAGGCCGACGGCACCGCCTGGATGGCTCTGTACTGCCAGAACCTCCTGGAGATCGCCATCGAACTGGCCGATGACAACCCCGTCTACGTGGAACACGCGCAGACGCTGTTCGAGCACTTCGCGTGGATCGCCGTCGCCATGAATCGCATCGGCAACGACAACCAGAGCCTGTGGGACGAGGAGGACGGCTTCTTCTACGACGTCCTGCGGCTGCCCGACGGGGGAGCGACCCGGCTGAAGGTCCGCTCCCTGGTCGGGCTGATCCCGCTCGCCGCGACCAGCCTGGTCGGCGCCTGGACCGATCGCCGCTTCCCCGAACTCGCCCAGGAAGCACGGGAGTTCGTCCACCGGCATCCGGCCGTGGAAGCCCTCGTCTCCACCCGCCACATCATGGGGACGAGTACGGCGGGATGTCATCTGTTCGCGCTGTTCGACGAGGACCGGCTGCGCCGCATCCTGGCCCGGATGCTCGACGAGGAGGAGTTCCTCGGCCCGCACGGCATCCGCTCGCTGTCGCGGTACCACGCCGCGCACCCGTACACCTTCGAGGTGCACGGCCAGACGTACGGCGTCGGCTATCTGCCGGCCGAGTCCGACTCTGGCATGTTCGGCGGCAACTCCAACTGGCGCGGCCCGGTGTGGTTCCCGATCAACGTCCTTCTCATCCGTGCCCTGCTGAACCTGCACGCGTACCACGGCGACACGTTCACGGTGGAGTTCCCGACGGGCGCGGGGCGGCAGCTCACCCTGTACGAGGTCGCCCGCGAGATCGCCGGGCGGCTCACCTCCACCTTCCTGCGGGACGCCGACGGACACCGCCCGGTGCACGGCGGCCAGGACAAGTTCGCCAAGGACCCGCACTGGAAGGACCTGATCCTGTTCTACGAGTACTTCCACGGCGACACCGGCGCGGGACTCGGCGCCTCCCACCAGACCGGCTGGACCGGTCTCGCGGCGGTCACCGCCACCCTGTTCCATCTCGTCGGCGCCGGTGACTGGGGTGCCCTGGGCGAGGAGCCGCTGTCATGACCGTCATCCACGAGATCAACGCCCTCGTCTGGCTGGGCGAGCTGGGCGTACGGTACGGGCGCCGGGTCACCCTCGGCGACGTTCCCGGCGAGGTCTGGGACGAGGTGGCGCGGCCGGGCGTCGACACCGTCTGGCTGATGGGCGTGTGGGAGCGCAGCCCGGCGGGACTGGAGATCGCCCTGCGCGACGACGCGCTGCTCGCCTCCTTCCGCGCGGCCCTGCCGGACCTCACCCCGGCGGACATCGCCGGATCCCCGTACTGCGTACGCAACTACGTCGTCGACCGGAGTCTCGGCGGCCCGGAGGGACTGGCCGCGGCACGCGCACAACTCGCCGCGCGGGGAGTGCGGTTGATGCTCGACTACGTCCCCAACCATGTCGCCCCCGACCACCCCTGGCTCACCGAGCGCCCCGGCTGTCTGGTCCGGGGCACGCCCGACGACCTGGCCCGCGCACCCGACGCCTTCCTGGCGGTGGGCGGGCAGGTGTACGCCCGGGGCCGGGACCCCTACTTCCCGCCGTGGCCGGACGTGGTCCAGCTGAACGCCTTCGGCGACGAGCTGCGTGACGCGGCCGTGGACACACTGGTGGCGATCGGCGACCAGGCGGACGGCGTGCGCTGCGACATGGCGATGCTCCTCATGAACGACGTGTTCGCCAAGACCTGGGGAGACAGGGCGGGACCGGTTCCGGCCGAGGACTTCTGGCCGTACGTCATCCCGCGCGTCCGGGCCCGCCACCCGGACCTCCTCTTCGTCGCCGAGGCGTACTGGGATCTCGAACGGTCCCTTCAGCAGCAGGGCTTCGACCACTGCTACGACAAACGCCTCTACGACCGGCTGGTCCACGAGGACGCCGGGTCCGTCCGTGCCCATCTGGGCGCCGACCTCGCCTACCAGCGCGGGCTCGTGCGCTTCCTGGAGAACCACGACGAGCCCCGGGCCGCTGCCACGCTGCCCGGCGACCGGGAACGCGGGGCGGCCGTCGCCGTCGCCACACTGCCGGGCGCGACGCTGTGGCACGAGGGCCAGTTCGAGGGCCGCCGGGTGCGGCTGCCCGTGTTCCTCTCGCGTCGGCCGCAGGAACCGGTCGACAGGGCCCTGCACGACTTCTACGACCGCCTGCTGCCCGCCGCGGCCGCCGTACGCACGGGCGACTGGCGGTTGCTGGACTGCACGGGCTGGCCGGACAACGACACCCATCGCAATCTGCTGGCCTGGAGCTGGAGCGACGGCGACATGCGCCATCTGGTGGTGGTCAACCACTCCGACACCCCGTCCCAGGGCCGCGTGCCCCTGCTCTGGCCGGACCTGCGGGGCCGCCCGTGCCGGCTGACCGACCTGCTCACGACGGACACGTACGACCGCGACGGCGACGAACTCACGGGCCCCGGCCTGTACGTGGCGCTGGACCCGTGGCACAGCCACGTCCTGACCGTGGGGGCCGGCTGACCGGCCGCCCCGGGCGCTGCTGCGGACGGCGGCCGGTGTGTCGTGCCCCGGGCGCGCCTGCCCGGTGGCTCGGTCACATCAGTACGTGTTCCAGCAGCCGCAGTAGATCCCCTGTCGCATCCGCGGCGCCGAGCGCCGGCAGGGCGCCGAGCGCGAGCGTAGTCGCGGCGAGTGGCCACAGGTGCGGGGGCGGGCTCGCCTGGAGGGCGGCGATGCGGCGGGTGACGGCCCGGTCGGTGAAGTTCAGGGCGCACGACGGCGCCGGGCGCCCGGCGCTGAGCGCGGCGCGTGCGAGGGCGCGCGCCGTGGTGGAGCGGTCGCCGACCGCGTCGGCGGCCTGCTCGTCCGCCCAGCGCTCCATCAGGAACGTGACCGTGGCGCGGACGGGCACGAGCAGCGGGTCGGCCGCGACGGCGAGTGCCACGGCGGTCGACAGGAACGCATGCCGGTGCGTCAGATGGGCCCGTTCGTGGGCCAGCAGCACCCGGCGCTCCGCCGGTTCGAGGGCGCAGAGCATCGCCGAGGTGACGAGGATCCGGCCCGGTGCGCCGCCGCTGCCGGGGATGGCGAACGCCTGCGGCACCGGGGAGGCGGCGACGATCAGTTCCGTGTCCGGCGGATGCCCGGCGCACAGCGTCCGCAGGGCGCGGCGCATGAGGCGTTCGGCGCGGGCGGCCCGGTACACGCGCACGGCGATCAGGACCAGGGCCAGGGCCGCGGCGACGGCTATCACCTCCGGAACCGGGTCGGGCAGCGGGCGGCCGTCGTCGCGGGCGTCCGCCACGACCGGCGGGGCCTGGCCGATCAGGGTGACCGCGAGCAGGACCAGCGACCAGACGGTGGCGGCGGCCGTGAACACGGCGGACACGGCCAGCACCCGGGCCGCGAGCGCGGGCGCCACACGCCTGCCGACCAGCGGGCCGACCGCGGCCAGCAGCAGCGAGAGCAGGATCGGGACGTAGACGTCGATCTTCATGCGCCGCCTCCTCCGGGGAGCGCGCGCCCGCCGAGGAAGTCGCGCAGGGCCTGCTCCTCCTCGGGGCTGAGGCCGGACACGAACTGCTGGAGCGTGGCGATCGGGTCCGGGCCGCGGTCGAGGGCCTCGTGCATGGCCTCGGCGGTCAGCTCGGCCGCGTTCTTCGCGGGCCGGTACGCACCGCGCCGCCCGTCCACGTCCCGCAGGACGAGTCCCTTGTCGTAGAGGCGCTTCAGGATGGTGTGCACGGTGTTGTAGGCGAGGCCGCCGTCGATCTCGGCCTGGATCTCGGCCGGCGTGAGCGCCTGCTCGGTGGCCCACAGCGCGGCGAGCACCTCGCTCTCCAGCTCACCGGCACTGCGTCGTTCCGCCCTGCCCCCAGGGACTCTGCCAGCCATGCCCGTAACCTTACAGCGCGTAGGGGATGGGGGTGTCGGCGGCGGAGCCGGACCGCCCGTCCACCGGAGCGGGCCCGGTCCACTCGATCGGCGTAACCGTGTCCGCGAGGAATCCGGGCCGTCGGCCCTCTCGCGCTGCAACTCCGGTCCGTCCGCGCTAACTTGTCCGTGTTTTACCTGTTTCTTTCCCGATTTCCACCGTCGACCCTACGGCTTGTAGTGTGTGATGCCCCTACGGTCTGTAGGGGGTGAGGGATGGGTATGGCCAACAGCTCGAACACCACACTCGCAGGGGTCCACAGGCTCGCGGGGCCGTCGGTGGCCGGCATGTCGTGGCGCGACCGCGGCCAGGGACTGATCGCCCTCGTGACCGGCGCCTTCACGCTGGCCCAGCTCCTCCTCGTACGGCCGGGCATGGGCCTCGGCTGGGACGAGACGGTGTACGTCAGCCAGATCAGCGTCCACGCCCCCGCGGCGTACTTCAGCGCGCCGCGCGCCCGGGGCATAACCCTGCTCGTCGCCCCGATCACCTCCTGGTCCTCCTCCACCGCACTGCTCAGGGTCTATCTCGCGGTGCTGTCCGGCGCCGCCCTGTTCCTCGCCCTGCGCGCCTGGCGGGGCCTCTTCCCGGCCCGCGTCCTCGCCCTCGGCGGGGCACTGTTCGCGAGCCTGTGGGTGACCCTGTTCTACGCCCCGCAGGCCATGCCCAACTACTGGGTCGCGACCGGCGCTCTGGCCGCCACCGGCTGCTTCCTGCGCGCCCACGCGGACAGCGCAGACCGCGCGGCCCTGTGGGGCGTCGCCGCGGGCGCGGCGCTGATGGCGTGGATGCGGCCCACCGACGCCGTCTGGACCACCCTGCCCCTGCTCGTCCTGCTGGTTCTCGTACCCCGGTGGCGGCGCCTGACGCTGCTGTCGGTGCTGGCCGGCGGGCTGGCGGCCGGGGCGGTCGAGTGGATCGTCGAGGCGTACACCAGCTACGGGGGGCTCCTGCAACGCCTGTCCGACGGCTCCGACATTCAGGGCGGCCTGGGCTGGAACGTCGCCGTCGGCGACCAGTTGCGCAGCCTCGGCGGACGCGCGCTGTGCCGCCCGTGCACCGGCCCGATGCCGAACCCCGCGGTGACCGCCTGGTGGTTCGTGCTGCCCCTGCTCGCCGTGTTCGCCGCGGTCATCGCGTGCCGAGCCCGGCGCCCGGCGCCGCCGAGCCGCACCCTGGTGCCGCTGGCCTGCGCGGCGACTGCGGCCTTCCCGTACCTGTTCCTGATCGGATACGCCGCGCCCCGCTTCCTGCTCCCCGCCTACGCCCTGCTCGCCATCCCCGTCGCAGACGCCCTCCTCCACCTGGTCACCGCGCCGGACGGCCGGTGGCGGCCGATCACCGCGACGCTCGTGGCGGTCGCGCTGGCCGGACATCTGGCGGTGCAGTACGAGGTGCTCCACCGCACCGTGCACCGGACCACCGCCGACCACCGCGCCTGGTCCCGCACGGCCGCCGAACTCCACCGGCTCGGGGTCCGGCCGCCCTGTCTGCTGACCGGGAACGAGGCCATCCCCATCGCCTTCTACGCCGGCTGCTCCTCCGCCGAGACCAGCGGCAGCAACGAGAACAGCACCGCCGCCGCCGTGGCGCGCACCGCTCAGCGCATGCCCGTGGCGTACCTGGACACTCCCTCGGGCCGGCCGCCGTCGTATGCGCGCGGCTGGAGTTCCCACTCCTTCGACGGCGTACGCATCCTCGTCGCTCCTCCTGTCGCCCGGGACGGACGCGGATGACCCCTCCGGCCACCACCGAGGTGGCACCGGACATCCCGGCGGCGTCGACCGACCGGGCGGCGACCCTGCGCGGACGAGCCCCCTGGCAGACGGCCGTCAGCCTCGCTGTGCTCCTCTGCGCCGCATTGCTCGCACGGCATCACTGGCCGGTGATCGAGACCGGCGCCACCCGCCTCGCGAACGCCGACCGGGGCTGGTTGCTGCCGGCGGCCGTGGCCACCGTGTCGACCTGGGCGTGCTCGGCACTCGCCCAGCAGGGTGCGGTGGCCGAGGCGCTGCCCGGCAGGCGGCTGGTCGCGGTGCAGTTCGCCGCCTCGGCCGCCAATCACGTGCTGCCCGCGGGCGTCGGCGCGGGCGCCGTCAACCTCCGCTTTCTGACCCGCTGCGGACTGTCCATGACCCGCTCGGCGACCGCGCTCGCGGTCAAGGCCACGGCCGGGGCAGTGACACGGGGCGCGCTGATCGCCCTTCTCGCGCTGTTCGACCCCGGGCCGCTGCGCCTTCCGCGCGTGTCCGCAGCGGTGGTGGCGGCCGCACTCCTCGTGGCCGGGGCGGTCGTGCTGCTGCTGCGCGGACCACTCCGCCGTGCCGCGCGGGCGGTGCTGGCGGATGTACGGGCCGTGCACCGGCTGCCCGGCCGGGCAGCGGCCCTGTGGGGCGGTTCGCTCGCCTTCGCCTCACTGCACGCGCTGGTGGTGGTCACGGTCACCCGGTCCCTCGGCCTGCCGCTGCCACCCGACCGGGTCGCGCTGGCCTACCTCGCGGCGAGCAGCGCGGCCGTCCTGCTGCCCACTCCCGGCGGCATCGGTTCCCTGGACGCCGCGCTCGCCCTCGCGCTCACGCTCGCCGGAGCCCCCGGCAGCGCGGCGGCCTCCGTGGTCCTCGGCTACCGGCTGCTGACGGTGTGGCTGCCGCTGGTCCCCGGTCTGGTCGTGCTCGGCATGCTCGTGCGGCGCAAGGCGCTGTGACGGCGGGAACCGGGACGGGCGGGGCGCGTGACCTGCGCCCAGATCACCTCGCCGGAGGCGGGCTCATGCCACGTGGCAGTCAGGATGCGTTCAGGTTCCCGGTGGCACCGTCGGGCCCCATGACCTATGAGACATCCGAGACGGCGGGTCTCCGGAACTCCGCCGAAGCCACCCCCGCTCCTCGACTGCGCTGGAACAAGGTTCCCGAGGTCACCGTCTACTTCTGGGTGATCAAGGTCCTGTGCACGACGGTCGGCGAGACCGCGGCCGACTTCCTGAACTCGAACCTGGGCATGGGCCTGACCGGTGTGTCGCTGCTGATGAGCGCGCTGCTCGCGGTCGTGCTCGTCGTCCAGTTCCGCACGAAGGCGTACCGCCCCGGCGTGTACTGGCTCGCCGTGGCCCTGATCAGTGTCGTCGGCACGCTGATCAGCGACAACCTCACCGACAACATGGGCGTTTCGCTGACCACCTGCACCACGGTGTTCGCGATCGTCCTGGCGATCGTGTTTGCCGTCTGGTACCGCACCGAGCGGACCCTGTCGATCCACCACGTCGACTCCACCCGCCGCGAGGCCTTCTACTGGCTGGCGGTCCTGTTCACCTTCGCCCTCGGCACGGCGGCCGGTGACCTGGTCGCCGAGAAGATGGACCTGGGCTACTGGATCTCCGCGGTCCTGTTCGCCCTGGCGATCGCCGCGGTCGCGGTGGCCCGCTTCGCTCTCGGCCTGAACGCCGTGTGGGGGTTCTGGATCGCGTACATCCTCACCCGTCCGCTGGGCGCCTCGATGGGTGATTACCTCTCCCAGCCGACCGGCGACGGAGGCCTCGGCCTGGGCACCACAGTGACCAGTGTGCTGTTCCTCGCGGTCATCCTCGGCCTGGTCATCTACCTGACGGCGACGCGTACGGACGTCACCGAACCGGAACGGGGCGCGCGACACGCAGCGTGACGGGCCGGTCACGCATTCAGGATCCGTTCAGATCACCGCTGAGAGGGTCGGACACGACGCGGCTGCCGTGCGCAGTCGTCCCCCACCGTCCCCACAGGGCGCTCGCCTCCGGACGAGCGCCCTGTGGCATGGACCGAACGGAGTGTCCGCACCTTGGAGAAGTCCGAAGTCCCCACCGGCCCCGAGGCCGCAGAGGCCCGAAAAAGCGTGGTGAAGAAGCTGCCGGAGGTCACGCTGACCTTCTGGATCATGAAGATCGCGGCGACCACCCTGGGCGAGACGGCGGGCGACCTCTTCGCCCAGACCCTCAAACTGGGCTACTTCCTCACCACGATCGCACTGTTCCTGATCTTCGTGGTGACCCTGGTGGTCCAGCTCCGCTCCGCCCGCTACAACCCCTTCTTCTACTGGACCGTCATCCTGTCGACCAGCATGGCCGGAACGACGATGTCCGACTTCATGAACCGCGACGCCGCCGCCAAGTACCTCCCGAAGGGGACCACCTCGCTCGGCTGGGGACCCCAGGGCCTGGGCCTCGGCTACCCCGTCGGCGCCGCGATCCTCATCTCGATCCTCATCGCGATCTTCGTCGTGTGGAAGCTGTCGGGGATGACGTTCGTGATCCGCGACATCGTCACCTTCCGCGGCGAGGCCCTGTTCTGGTCCGCGATCCTCGTCTCCAACACCCTGGGCACGTCGATGGGCGACTTCCTCTCCGACAGCTCCGGCCTCGGTTACGCGGGCGGTGCGCTGCTCGTGACCGGGGCGCTGGTGGTGCTCGCCGTCCTGATGCGTGTGCCGGCGGTGCCCAATGTGCTGCTGTTCTGGATCGCCTTCGTACTCACCCGCCCGCTCGGCGCCACCGCCGGTGACTTCCTCACCAAGCCGGTCGCCAAGGGTGGCCTGGACCTCGGCACCATGGGCTCATCGGCCGTGCTGCTCGCGATCCTGTTCGGCCTGATGGCGTACGCCCACGTCAAGGAGCGCAAGGACAGCGGCGCGCTCCCCGGCGCCGCCGGCGAGCGGGACCGGGTCAGCCGGCGGGCAGACTGACCACGAACCGGGCCCCCGGGGTGTGCAACGGATCGTGGTGCACCTCGCCCCCGGCGGAGCGGGCCAGGCGCCGCGCGAGCGGCAGTCCCAGACCCGCTCCGCCGTGCCCGTCGTCCGGATCGGCCCGCCGACCGGGCTGGAAGAGCTGCCCGGCGAACGACTCCGGTACGCCCGGCCCGTCGTCCGTGATGTCGATGCGTACGCCGTCGGGGGTGCGCCGGGCCTCGACGGCGACGGAGGAGCGGGCGTACCGCAGCGCGTTGGCGAGCAGCGGGCTGACGATCCGTTCCAGCAGGGCGGCCTGGACCCCGGCCTCCAGGTGCTCGTCGTGCGCGCGGACCCCGACCGTCACCCGGGCCGGGGCGGCCAGGCCCGCGGCGAGCTGCCGCAGCGCGGGCAGGACCTCGGCCGTGCCGGGCACCGTTGCCGTGCCCTCGCGTGCCTCGTCCAGCAGGGTGTCGCAGATGGTGTGCATCGATTGGGCGGCCTCGGCGATCACCGCGTGGGTGGCCCTGGTGTCGGCATCCGAGCGCGGGCGGGACTGCCACCAGTCCAGCTCGGCGACGATCCGGCTGAGAGGTGTGCGCAGTTCGTGCGACAACTCCGCGGTCAGCCGGCGCTCATGGCGCAGCACCGCCCGGATGCGGTCCAGGAGGGCGTCCAGCGATGTGCCCAGCCGGGCCAGTTCGGCGGGCCGCTCCACCGCGCCGAACCGTTCCTCTGACGCCACGGCGCTCCACTGCGTGGCCTGGTCGGTCATCGTGCCCACGGGACGCAGCGCCGTGTCGACCGCGAGGCGCGTCAGGGCGTAGGTGCACGCGAGCATCACCCCGTCCAGGGCGAACGACCCGAGCAGCAGCGTGTCCGCCGAACTCCGGTACGGGGAGAGGTCCAGGGCCGTGACCACCGTGGCCGCGCTGCCTCCCGCGCGGTGGGGTACGGGCCGGGCGCACAGCCGGACGGGCCCGTGCTCGTGGTGGCCGGCGACCGTGACGCAGTCCTGGCCGCCCTGTGCCACCAGCTTCTGCGCCGTCCTGGTCAGTTGCCCGTGAGCCGTGGTGGACGACGGCTGTTCGATCAGACGCGCACCGGCGTAGATCCACACGTTCGCGTCGAGGAGCGCGTCGTTGGAGGTCTCCAGGACGCGCACCTTCGGGCCCCTGGTGTCGATGGTCGTCGCGACCGCCGCGGCCCGGGTGCGCAGTTCGTCGTCCGCCTGGCTCTGGAGGTGCCGGCGAACCACCGTGTTGAAGACGACGGTGAGGATCACCATCAGGAGCGTGGCGGTGGTGAGCGCCACCAGGGAGAGCCGGCCACGCAGGGTGCGCGGCTTCAGCCGGGCGAGCGGGGCGGCCGGACGAGTGGGGACGGCCGTCATGACAGCCGGTGGCCGATGCCGCGCGCGGTGCCGATCGTCAGCCCGCTGCCTGATGCGCGCAGCTTGCGGCGCAGCCGGGTCAGATACTGGTCCAGGGTGTTGTCGCTGACCAGGGCGCCCTCGGGCCAGCCCGCCCGGATCAGCTCGCGGCGGCGCACGATGTCCCCGGCCGCCGCCATGAGAGCGGCCAGGAGACGGAACTCCGTCGGTGTGAGATCGACGCGGCTGCCGTGCACGGTGAACCCGTGCCGGACGGCGTCCAGGACCAGATCCCCGGTGGCGGTCACGTTCCGGGGCGCGGCCCGTTTGAGCGCCGCCCGCAGCCGGGCGGCGAGTTCGGTGAGGTGGAAGGGCTTCGGCAGATAGTCGTCCCCGCCGGCGGAGAACCCGGACAGCCGGTCCGTGAGCCGGTGATGGGCCGTGAGGAAGATGACCGGCGCGAGGAAGCCGTTCGCCCGGATCGCCTGGCACACATCGCGCCCGTCCGCGTCCGGCAGCCCGATGTCGAGGACGGCCGCGGAGACGTCCTCGTCGGCCAGCCGCAGGGCCGTCGCACCGTCCGGAGCGGGCACGGTGTCGTACCCCTCGTCCCGCAGGCCGCGCAGCAGCACGTCCCGCAGTGCGTGATCGTCCTCGACGACCAGGATCTTGTGGCGCATGGTCCTCCGTGGATCACCCGGCCGCACTCACCGGGCCGAGGGGAGCCGGTCCGGCGGGGCTCGCGGTCCGGCGGGGCTTCCGGTTCGGCGGGGCTTCCGGTCCGGCGGGGCTGTATCCGGCAGGGCTACAGGGGAGTGCTCACCTGGCTTCCGAGGTGACGTCCTGCCGGGAGGCGGACGCCAGGAGCAGAGGACGCAGAGGGGTGTCCTCCAGACGACGGGCCAGAGTGTCCGGGCGGCGGCTCAGCGGGATCATCGCGACGGACGCGACGAGCGCTCCGACGACGAACCCGGTCACCACGTCGTGCGGGTAGTGGGCGCCGATCCAGACCCGGGAGCCGGCCATCGCGGCCGCCGCCACCAGTGCGACGTAACCGATCCGGCGGGAAACGAAGTACAGGGCGACCGCGGCCGCCGCGGCTATCGCGGTGTGGTTGCTGGGGAACGACCAGTCGCCCGGCGCCGGACAGGCCTCCAGCGTGGCGATGTGCAGGCTCTGGCAGGGGCGGTCCTCCCGGACCAGCAGCTTCAGCCCGGAGTTCACCGCGTACGCGAGGACGACCAGCAGCGGGACCGCCAGGGCGAGCAGGGCGGCGCCGGAGCCGGTGCGACGCGCCCGCCACCACCCGATGACCATCAGCACGGCGAACAGCCCGAGCCCGTACGTCGACCATGCGGAGATCAGGGAGTCCAGCCAGGCGGGTGCCCGGTGGGACAGATCCACTATGTCCCTGTAGGCCGAGCCGTCGATCGACGAACCGTCGAAGGCGTACATCATCCGCGGACACCCTCCCTCGCGGCCCGGCGGGAGCGCAGGAGCTCCAGGGCGACCGGGATCAGCGAGACGAGGACGATCACCGCGATCATCGGCAGCAGGTACTTGTCGACATTCGGCACCGACGAGCCGAGAGCGTATCCACCGAGGGTGAGGCCGAGGCTCCACGCCAGGCCGCCGATCACCTGCCAGAGGGTGAAGGTCCGCACGGGCACGTGCAGTGCGCCTGCCATCGGGTTCAGCACCGTGCGCACCACGGGTACGAAGCGGGCCAGGACGATCGCCTTCGCGTGCCCGTACCGGTCGAGCAGCTCTTCGGCGCGCTGTGCGCCCTCGTGCAGCCGGGCCGAGCGGCTGCGGGCGAGCAGCGCGCCGCCCGCCTTGCGTCCGAGCAGATAGCCGACCTGCGAGCCGGCCAGCGCGCCGACGGCCGCCGAGACCAGCAGCAGGGGCAGCGACAGCTTCACCCCGTGCTGGCCCGATCCCGTGCAGAGCAGGCCCGCCGTGAACAGGAGGGAGTCGCCCGGCAGGAAGAAGCCGATGAGCAGGCCCGTTTCGGCGAACATCACGACGCCTACGCCCAGCACGCCGAAGGCCGCGAGCAGGGACTGGGCGTCCAGCACATTCACCGCGAGCTGTGATCCCAGTGACAAGGGTGTGGCCATCGTCGCGAGCCCTTCCGTACGGGAGGCCGGGCGCGACGCGGCGTCACCCGGCGGCTGACTACAATTCTGTAGACCGTCTACTGAACTGTAGACGATAATGGGGTGACGAACGTTCCCGTGATCACCCCAACGGGTGAACGGGTCCGTCAGGCCGTGGCGAGCGAGATCTCCGTCGATTTGATCAGAGCGACGACCGAGGAGCCGGGCGTCAGACCGAGGTCGTCCACGGCGTCCTTGGTGATCGCGGCCGTCAGTGTGCCACCCACGACCGTGACCTTGACCGAGGCCATGGCCCCGCCCGTGGTGACGCCCTCGACCGTACCGGGTACCTGGTTCCGGATGGAGACGCCCTCGACCGCAGCGTTGGCCAGCGCGACCTCCGTCGACTTGACCAGCGCGTACACGGCGGCGCCGGGTGCGAGGTTCAGCTCGTCGACGGCCTCCAGGGTGACCGCGGCGGTGACGTCCTGGCCGCCCGCCAGTCTGACCTTGACGGTCGCCATGACCTCGCCCGGGGTGACGGCCGTGACGGTGCCGGGAATCTGGTTGCGGATGCTCAGGTTCATGGGCGTGCCTCGCGGAGCGTGGGGGGATTGTCAGGGTCTGCCCTGGCTGCGCCCACGGTAGCGGGATTCGTGGGCGCGGGCCGCCCCGGCGCAGCGCGTCAGGCCGGGTACGCGTGCGTCTGCGCCGCCTTGACGGTCGCCCAGACCGTGGCGCCCGGATGGAGGCCGAGTTCGGCCGCGGCGACGGTGGTCAGGTCCGCCACCAGGGGGAGCTGACCGGTGAGGCCGGCCCGGATCTGGTCGCCGTGGGTCTCCAGCCCAGCGACCTCGCACCGCCAGAGATTGCGTGCGCTGGAACCGCTGGGCCGGTCCCGGTACAGGGTCACGGCGCCCGGGGGGAACGCCACGAAGACGGGTCCGGACAGGTTCTCCGAGGTCGTGATGGCGCGACCGGCGTCGAGCCGCACGGTGTGACCGTCCGCCTTCCCCTTGTAGAGGTTCAGGCCCACCAGCTGCGCGACGTAGTCCGTACGCGGACGGCGGGCGATCTCGGCGGGGGAGCCCTCCTGGACCACGCGGCCGTGCTCGATCACGACCAGCCGGTCGGCGAGCACCATGGCGTCCAGCGGGTCGTGCGTGACCAGGACCGCGACCGCCTCGAACTCGTCCAAGTGGTGGCGGAGACGGGCCCGCACCTCCAGCCGGGTGCGGGCGTCCAGCGCGGCGAGCGGCTCGTCCAGGAGCAGCAGCCGGGGCCGGATGGCCAGCGCACGGGCGAGCGCGACGCGCTGGGCCTGACCGCCGGACAGCCGGCGCGGCTTGGCGCCGGCGTGATCGGCGAGGCCCATGCGCTCCAGCCATGCGCCGGCGACGGCCTGCGCCTCGGCCTTGGACGCGCCCCGGCAGCGCGGTCCGAAGGCCACGTTGTCGAGCGCGGACAGATGCGGGAAGAGCAGATAGTCCTGGAAGACGACGCCGACGGGGCGGGACTCGGGCGGCGTACGGTCCAACGCGGTGCCGTCCAGCCGCAGATGCCCGCCGGAGAGCGGGACGAGCCCGGCGAGGGCGCGCAGGGCGGTGGTCTTGCCGGCGCCGTTCGGCCCGAGCACGGCGACGACGTCGCCCGGCGCGGCGGTCAGCGTGACGTCCAGACGGAAGGAGCCGCGGTCGACGACGAGCCGGGCGTCGAGCCCTTCGCCGCGCACGCCGGTGGCCGCGGGGTCGGCGGTGGTCCGGTCGACGTGGGTCATGGTGCCGTCATCCAACGCTCCCGCAGCCCCGCCAGCACCGCGATCGACACCGCCAGCAGCACCAGACTCAGGGCCATTGCCGCCGCCGGGTCGTTCTGCAGCGCCAGGTAGACGGCCAGCGGCATCGTCTGCGTACGGCCGGGGAAGTTGCCCGCGAAAGTGATCGTCGCCCCGAACTCACCGAGCGCCCGTGCCCACGCCAGCACGGCGCCGGCCGCGATGCCCGGCGCGATCAGCGGCAGCGTGACCCGGCGGAACGCGGTGAAACGTGAGGCGCCCAGCGTCGTGGCGGCCTCCTCGTAGCGCGGATCGGCGGCCCGAAGCGTGCCTTCGACGCTGATGACGAGGAACGGCATCGCCACGAACGCCTCGGCCACCACCACCCCGGCCGTGGTGAACGGCAGTGTGATCCCGAACCAGGAGTCCAGCCACCGTCCCACGACACCGTTGCGCCCGAGCGCCAGCAACAGCGCCACACCGCCCACCACCGGCGGCAGCACGAGCGGCAGGGTCACCAGCGCCCGTACGAGACCCCGGCCCGGAAACTCCGTACGGGCCAGCAGCCAGGCCAGCGGCACGCCCAGCACCAGGCTCACCGCGGTGGCGAGGGTGGCGCTGACCAGGGACAGCTGCAGCGCCTGCCACACCTCCGAACTGGTCAGCTGGTCGGGCAGAGTGCGCCAAGGAGCCCGTACGAGCAGGGCGACCAGCGGCAGCAGCAGAAACACCAGACCGGCCAGGGCAGGCAGCAGCAGCGGCAGCGGAACCCCCGGGCGGCGGACACGCCCGCGCCGCGGCCCGCCCACCAGGGTCTCGGCCGCGGCATCGGACATGTCGAGCCGGGTCATGGCTTCAGGAACCCGGCCTCGGTCAGGACCTTGCTGCCCTCGTCGGACTGCACCAGGGCGATGAACGCCTTGGCCGCCTCGGCGTTGGGCGCGTTCTTGAGCAGGACGATCGGGTAGTCGTTGACGGCCTTGGCCGACTCGGGGAACTCCACGCCCTGGACCTTGTCACCCGCCGCCTTCACATCGGTTTTGTAGACGACCGCGGCGTCGGCCTCCTTCAGCTCCACCTTCGTCAGGGCGCTCTTGACGTCCTGCTCGTACGACACCGGTGTCAGTTTCAGGCTGCTCGCCTTCAGGGCCTTCTGCGCGGCGGCCCCGCACGGCACCGTTTTGTCGCACAGCACGACCTTCAGGCCGGACTTGGTGAGGTCCTTCAGGGAGGAGACCTTGTCCGGGTTGCCGGGCACGGTGGCGATCTCCAGCTGGTTGCGCACGAAGGTGGTGGGGGTGCCGGCCGCGTCGTTCTTGTCCGTCACGATCGCCATGGTCTTGGGGCTGGCCGCGGCGAAGACGTCCGCCGGGGCGCCGCCGGTGATGCTCGCGGCGAGGGTGTCGCTGCCGCCGAAGTTGAAGGACACCTTCGTGCCGGGGTGCTCCTTCTCGAACTCCTTGCCCAGGGCCGTGAAGCTCTCCTTGAGGGAGGCGGCGGCGAAGACGGTGACCGTGCCGGACAGCTTCGGCGACGAGGACGCCGAGGAGGCCGACTTCGTGGTGGAGCCCGAGTCGGACGAGGAGGAGCAGGCGCTCAGGGCCAGCAGCGCGGCGGCCCCCGCACCGGTCACCTGAAGCATCCGGCGGGTCCGGCGCGCGGAACGGGTCATCACGGGTCCACTCCCTCTGTCGTCCGGGAGAGATCCCCCGGACCCCTCCGATATGCCGATCATACTGGCGCAGATGCTGTCCGGAAGTCTCCTGTCGCATCGCATGAGCAGGGCTGTTGCGGGAGCGGGGTGCGCATGTGCGTTCGTACGGACGGGTCGGGGGCGCCGGTCAGGTCCTGGGGCGCCGGTCAGGTCCTGTCGATGTGCACGTTTGTCGACTTCACGCGCGCGGTGGCCTCCATACCGACCTCCAGGCCCAGTTCCTCCACGGCCTCCCGGGTCAGCAGGGAGACCAGGCGGTGCGGCCCCGCCTGGATCTCCACCTGGGCGGCCACGTCACCGAGCTTCACTGCGGTGACGATCCCGGGGAACGCGTTGCGCGCGGAGGTGTACGAGGGGGCGTCCTCCTCGCCGGTGCCGCCGCGCGCCAGTTCCACCGAGAACGCGGCCAGATCCCTGCCGTCGATGACCCTGCGCCCGCTGCCGTCGCGCCGGGTCGCAACCCGGCCGGCGTCCGCCCACCGCCGCGCGGTGTCCGGGCTCACCCCCAGCAGACGGGCGGCCTGGCCGATTGTGTAGGACTGCATGGGCGCCACGATAGGCGCCCGCGCGGTCCGGGCCGCAACGCGCCCCGGAAGTGCCCTCGCACGCCGGATCTGCCCAAACGGACATGGCCGGGCCTGTCCCCATGGCAAGATCCGACGCCATGGGTGTGTCCTTGGCTATGCGGAGTGTGCGCGCGGCGATGTTCGCCATCGTGTGCGTGCTGCTCGCCGCCGGGGGACACACGCTGGCCACCGGCGCCGTTCCGCCGGTGTGGGTGGACGCGGCCGGTTTCCTGCCCGTGTTCGCGGCCGGTGCAGTGCTCGCCGGGCGTGAGCGCTCGCTCCTCGGTATAGCCGTCGCGATGCTCACCGTGCAGGCCGGACTGCATCTCGCCTTCGACGCGGCCGGCCCGTCGGACGGGCCGATGCACATGGCGGGCACGCCCCAAGGGATGCACATGGCCGCCCAGTCGCACGCGATGACTTCCCACGTCGTCGTCGCGCACCTGGCCGCCGCCCTGCTCGCGTCCTGGTGCCTGCGGCGCGGTGAGGCCGCCCTGTGGTCGCTGCTGCGCAAGGCCGTCGCCTTCGTCCCCGGCCTCGCCGCCTGGTGGCGTACGGCGCCACTGCCCGCGTACGTCACACCGTCACGCCCGTGCGACCACCGGCGTCACCTCCTGAGGCAGGCGCTGCTCCGCCATGCCCTGTCCCGGCGCGGCCCGCCCCCGGGGACCTCGTACGCGATCTGAACCCCCCGACATCGAGCACGAGTACGGAGTTTCCCCACCCATGTCCACGATGCGTACCACCCTGCGCCGCGCCGGCACCGTCGCCGCTCTGACCGCCGCCGGCGTCCTCACCGCGGCGGGCGCGGCCTTCGCGCACGTCACCGTCCACCCCGGGAGCTACGCCAAGGGCGCCACGGACGGTGTGCTGACCTTCCGGGTGCCCAACGAGGAGGACACCGCCGCGACCACCAAGGTGCAGGTCTTCCTGCCCACCGACCACCCGGTCCTGGGCGTGCTGGTCACCCCGCAGGACGGCTGGACCGCGCAGGTGACCACCACCAAGCTCAAGACGCCGGTCAAGACGGACGACGGCACCATCACCGACGCCGTCTCCGAGATCACCTGGACCGGCGGTCGTATCCGGCACGGCCAGTACCAGGACTTCAACGTCGCCTTCGGTCAGCTCCCGGACGACGCCGACCAGTTGACCTTCAAGACGCTGCAGACCTACTCCGACGGGAACGTCACCCGCTGGATCGAGGAGACCCCCAAGGGCGGGCAGGAGCCGGAGAACCCGGCGCCGGTCGTCCAGCTGACCGCCAAGGGCACGGCGGAGGACAGCGGATCGGCCGCCACCGCCTCCACCGGCACCTCGGAGAAGCCGAGCGCGTCCACGACGGCCAAGGCCGCCTCCACCTCCACCGACGACTCCACCGCCCGCGGCCTCGGCATCGCGGGCCTCGTCGTCGGCATCCTGGGCCTGGCCGCCGCGGGCTTCGCGATCGCCCGCGGCCGCACCGGAGGCTCCTCCGGATCCGAGTGACCGGATCCCCGTTCCGTCGGCGCCAACAGTCAACCCCTGCTCATGCGGTGATTACTTCGCCGGTCACGGCGCCGCCGGTAGAGATCGACGGCTGAGGCGCCGTCTGCGGGCCGGTGTGGTGCTGGTGTGAGCGCGGCACGCATACGGGTGACGGCACTGTGTGGCCGCTGCCTCTTTGAGACCCGACAGACTCGAAGAGCGCAGCGGCTACGAGAGCCCATCGTCGTTGAGCACCTGTGAGGCGCGAACTTGACATTCGGCGCTCTTTTGGATCACCAGCAGTACCTTTCCGCCACCGAAATCCCGAACGGGTACTGCGGGCCGGGCGGGACGGGGTCAACCAGCCAATCTCGCCGAACCGGCCGTGGCGTCGATCACCGTTCCCGTGGCGCCACGGCCGCGTGGGCTGCGACGCACACTCCTGCCCGAGGATCCCCGGCGCCGCTGCCGCAGCGGTGCCCTGACGCTCATGAGCGACGGCCGACGGGTCCTACGGAACAAACAAGTCCGCCAGATAGGTCGGCGTGGCCTCTATCTCCGCATAGCGCCCTGTCTCCTTCGACCAGGCGAGGTTCCCGGCGGTGAGCGCGTGGAAGTCCCTGGCACAGCTGAGCGCGTCGACGATGACGTCGTCGGAGAGGCCGGCGCGCTCCAGCCGCGCGGGCAGGACCTCTTCGAGATCGAGGATGCGCTGGACATATCCGGCCTGCATCACGGCCACTCGCTCCACCGCCTCCTGGAGGCTGCACCGGTGATGGTGGCAGATCACCGTGACGGCGTTGAACTCATAGTCATGGGCGAGTTCTTTGGGCAGCGGGTAGGGGCCCGTGGCGAGTGGCGGCTGCTGGCCGCCTGCCACAACCTGCGCAAGATCTTCCGACACATCGGGACCGCCGGACTCACTGCGGCGATCGGCTGACCGACCCCGGCCAGCATCCCCTCCAGGCCGACTCCCGGGCCGCCAAGCCCTCTGCCCCGCCCCGGAGGGCACTGACTGGGCGCACACGACCGACCCCAGCGATCACGACCACCCGGCCGCTCGTCCGTTACTGACCCACGCTCCTAGCGCTCTTCGCCAGGGTCCTTGATATGGAGCGCGCCTCAGCAGTGTGCAGAGGCGGCCAGGGAGTTCCGGGCGGAGAATGGAGGTGGTCGACCGCGAACGGGTGGACTGCGGTCGTCGGCGCCGGTCAGATCTGAGGAGGCACCGTGACCGAGACCTATGACCCCCGTCGTACGACGGTTCTGCTCGTCGATCCCTACAACGACTTCCTTTCCGAGGGCGGAAAGATCTGGCCCAGGGTCGAGCCCGTGGCCACGAAGGTCGGGCTGCTGGACCACCTGCGTTCCGTCGTGGCCGCCGCCCGGGAGGCCGGTGTACGGGTGGTCTTCGTCCCGCACCGCCGCTGGGCGCCGGGCGACTACGAGACCTGGGACCACCCGAACCCGACCCAGCGCCAGATCATGGAGCGGCACAGTTTCGCCCGCGGCACCTGGGGCGGGGAGTTCCATCCGGACTTCCAGCCGCAGCCGGGCGATGTCGTCGCGCAGGAGCACTGGGCGCAGAGCGGGTTCGCCAACACCGATCTGGACCTCCAGCTCAAACAGCACGGCATCACACACGTCGTGCTGATCGGCCTGTTGGCGAACACCTGCGTCGAGTCCACCGGCCGTTTCGCCATGGAACTCGGCTACCACGTGACCCTGGTCAGGGACGCCACAGCCGCCTTCCTCCCCGAGATGCTGCACGCCGCCCATGAGCTGAACGGCCCCACCTTCGCCCACGCCATTCTCACCACGGGCCGGCTCGTCAAGGCCGTCGCGGCCTAGAACTGCCGCATACGACCTGTGCAGGCTTCGCAGCCCCTCAGACCCACTCCCCCTCAGATGGATGCTTGAGGATCTTCTGGGAGGCGGCAGCGACGTCCTGGGGACTTCGTGTGTACACGGCTGCCGTCCTTTGCTCACGCCGAGCGCGCTCAGCGCTACGTCCAGCTCTTCCTCTGCGACATCGACCACAGCCTCAGCAATCTGCCGAAGCGGCTCACTCACGTAGCAGCCCCGTTTCAGCTGGTCGCACGCTTCTTGACCGTCACAGGCAGCAGCTTCTTACCCGTCGGCCCGATTTGTGTGAACGTATCCATTTGCGGGCACACGCCGCAGCCGAAGTAAGGCATGCCCGGTGTGGACGCCCTACCCGTCGATCGCGAAGCGATAGACCGTCGACTGCCGGGCGTGGAAGCCGAGGCGTTCATAGAGCCTGTTCGCTGCCGCGCGATCCGGCCGGGAGGTGAGATCAACGGTCCGGGCGCCCGCCTCCCGGGCAATCCGCAAGGCCTCCTGAGTGAGGAGGCCGGCGACTCCTTGGCCCCGCGCAGCGCTGTCCACGACGACGTCTTCGACGCGGGCCCGCAAGCCGGACGGCAGCGGCAGCAGCACCAACGTCAGGGTGCCGACGATCTCATCGGACGTCCGGGCGACGAGCACCGTGTTCCCGTCACATCTCACCATCCGGTCGACCGCTTCGTAGCCGAGCGGCTTCGCCGTCGAGGACAACTGCGGCAGCAGCCGACCGAAGGCATCCACGAGTTCCTGAGCTTGCCCCCCCGTCCCGCCGAGGCCGCAGTAGTCGTTGCGCGAGAGGTACTGCTGGTGGCTGCAGTCGCTCGCGACACCCCTGCCGTGCTGATCGTCGCGGATGACAACCGTCGCGGGGATGTGCCGGGTGGTACGGCCGTACTGGTGCCGAACTCCGCGGACTTGCTATGCACCTGCCATGCAGACGGAAGTGTGGGGATCGTTGCTTGGTGTCGCGTTGGGCGGTGGCTTGTCGTACCTGGCTCAGCTCACTACCGCGCGGCAGGTCAGTCGGGCCGAGGATGCCCGGCATGCGGCTCAGCTGGCCGAGGCCCGGCGTGCTGAACAGCTGACGCTGGTGCGCGAGTTCATCGGCCTCGCTCAGGAAGGGATATTCCTCGCCTCGACGCGGGACTCCGCGCCTGACTGGGAAGCTGCAGGGACACCCGAGTGGCGCGCGGCTGCCAGAAGTGTCAACGAGCGCCTTTGGGTGTGCGAGCGCATGATCAAGGTGCTGTTCAGCCAGGAACTCTTCGAGCGAGCATGGGCCTATGCATCCGCCGTGGACCACGGCCTGTGGCGCCAGCCGGACGAAGCTGTCGCTGAGGGGCCGCTGTGGGACTGCCTGACTGGGCCCGAGACCGAATTCCTGGAGGCAGTACGCGCGGAAATCGGTTAGGCCGTTACAGTCCCGGGGCCGATCAGAGGAGGCAGTTCCATGGAGCCGCGCAGGGGCGGCGAGGAGGGTGACGAGCCAGCGCGGCTCAACCGTGATGGCGGCGACCGAGTGGTTACCGCCTGTTCAGGGCATACCGCAGAAAGCACGGGACGCCAGCCCTTCGCGACACCACGAGTTCAACCTCAGTAGATAAAAGGTCTGTGAGCGCGGCTTGACGTGGGTCATCAAGCCGCGTTCACAACCCCTTTCAGAGGCAGTGACGTTCCTGTCTGCTAGCGGAGGAGTCCCAGGACCTCCTTCAAGCTGTGCTCGGCGATGCCGATGTCACACCCTGTGGATCAGGGACGCGGCCGGAGTGAAGCGTGCGGGCTGGATTGTTGACTCCAACCCTGATAAATCGTCTTGTCATGGCCATGGACATGATTGAACTGCACAGTATCAATCGTTGGGAGGCGTCCTTCCTGCGCGAGGAGGTGGGCGGCTACTTCACCCACGGCGTCGAGTTCGCGCCGGGCGCGACAGTACTCGACGTGGGCGCCAATATCGGTGTGTTCTCGGCGGCCGTCTATGAGCGGCTGGACGGGGATGTGCGGATCTACGCCTTCGAGCCGATGCCGCCACTCCACGCGACGCTCGAACGCAATGCTCGCGAGTTCTTCAACGGACGTCTGACCGCGCTCCCTTATGGTCTGGCGTCCCGTGACGACGAGCTCGATTTCAGCTACGTTCCGGCCGCCACGATCTTCTCGTCCTCTTTGCGGGACCAGGGGAACATCGAGGCTGAGCGGCAGCGGGTCACCGCCACCGTAGTCGAGATGATCCGCCAGGGCGGCCTGGGACCGGTCCTGCGCCGCGTACCCGCTCCCGTCCTCAGCTTTCTCGTCGGCCGCAAGCTGCGGGTGATGCGGCGGCTTGAGACGCACCGGGTGAAGGTCAGGCCCCTGTCATCAGTGCTCGACGAACAGGGCATCGACCACATCGACCTGCTCAAGGTCGATGTGGAAGGCGCCGAACTCGATGTGCTCAGAGGCATCGAGGAACGGCATTGGCCGCTGGTCCGGCAGGCTGTCGTCGAGGTGGAGCGCTGGCAGCAGAACCGCGACACAGTCTGCGAGGTCTTCCTCACACACGGCTTCACGGTCAGCGCGGAGCAGGACCCGGTGCAGCAGGCCGCCGACATCGGCATGGTGTTCGCGGTCAGGCCCTGACCACGCGCAGCACCGGGTACTCGATGACCATGTGGTACGCGGGTGGTGCGGCTACGGGAAGTGACATCAGTCGCTGACATTCGGAATGTCACCGCCCCTTGTCACCTCCGCGCGATCAAGAGGCCGTGCCATGCTCGGCCGCAGAAGGGCTGGCCTTCGCTCCGCGGGCATCACCCTGTCGGGGCACAGGCTGCGCCGCTGGACAGTACGGGGGACCGCGATGGCTGACAAGCGTCCTGCCTGGGCACGCCGGATGGTGGAAGAGCGCGCGGCGCCGAACTGGTCGCAGGCCGACGCGGTGCGCGCCATGATGGCCCGTCTCTCCGAGGACCAGGCCGTCAGCGAGCAGGACCTGCTGCACCATCGGCATCCGACTGCCGACCAGCGGCACACATCCGGCCCCGGCTGGCAAACAGGACTATGAACGAGGCTTGACGTGGATCAAGCCGTCGTTCCTGTGGATGATGTACCGCTGCGGCTGGGGCTCCAAAGCGGGGCAGGAGACCGTCCTCGCTGTCGAGATCAGCCGTGAAGGCTTTGAGTGGGCGCTGCGCCACGCGTGTCTGTCGAGCTACGTGCGTGGGGCACACCCCGACCGAGCCACCTGGCAGCGTCAGTTGAAGCGTGTGCCCGCTCGCGTGCAGTGGGATCCCGAGCGGGACCTGCGCCTACAGCCCCTGCCGTACCGCTCCCTGCAACTCGGTCTGTCCGGGGAGGCCGTAAGACGCTACGCGGACGAGTGGACGGTCGCCATCCGGGACGTAACTCCGCTCGCCCACGAGATCCATGCCCTCGTCAGTGATGGTGACCTGGACTCCGCCGCCCAAATGTTGCCCCACGAGCGTCCATATCCCGCTGAATACGACCTTCTTGCCCACCTACGGGGATGACGGGCTGGTTCGCCGAGCAGCCGGCTGCGGCCGATGGGTCACATGGCAGCACAAGCTCGCAGAGACGGGGGGCAAACTAAGTACCCCGTTCGAAACGAACGGGGGCGTCTCGCCCGACGGGAGTGGCTCCTGCACCAGATGTCAAGGCCGAGTAGCTGCGCCAAGCTCAAGTCCACCTTGATCGGCCGTAGCATCGGCACGCCGGTGGTGTGGTGCTGGGACAATCTGAACGTGCACCTGGTCCAGGAGCTGGCGGACTTCGCCGAAGCGCACAAGGACTGGTTACGCATCTTCCAGATGCCCTCCTGCGCCCCGGAGTTGAACCCGGCCGAGGGGATCTGGTCGCTCCTCAAGCGGCACCTGGCCGACTTCGCTGCGGCCGACCTCGCCCACCTGACCCGGGTGATCAGGCGGAAGCTGAAGAAGATCCAGTACCGGCCCCATCCGAGGACGTCTCGTGCATCAAGCGCGCCCGCGACATCTGCCACGGCAAGCGCGGACAGATCATGCAGGCATACAGGACGGGGCAGGAGGACCGACTCGGGGCGCTCGGCCGGTCCTCAATGCCGCCGTGCTCTGGACAACGCGCTACCTCGACGCCGCCGTCGACCACCTGCGGGCCCTGCCGCCCGAGGAGCGGGAGCATGATGTCCTGGACGAGGACGCGGCCCGGGTCTCCCCGCTGAAGCACGCCAACCTCAACTGCCTGGGCCGCTACAGCTTCGCCGCCCGCCCGCCACGCGAGGGCCTGCGCCCACTGCGTGACCCGGCGACCGTCCATCTCGACGAGGACGACGAGGGCACCGGCGAATGACGCGGCGTCAGGGCGGCGCGTATCGGGTCGTGATCAATGAGCATCGCAGCTTCCGGGGCGGGTGCCCGTCTGGGGTACGGGGCCCGGCGATCTGCGGCTGCGCCGTGTGGACGCGAGTGACCGGAAGCGTTGCCGCAGGCAGGCAGCGGCGGGGCCCGAAGGCCTCCGCTGCGTGCCCGCCGGGATGGTGTGTCAGACCATGGCGAGCCGGTCCACCAGCAGCTCCACCCTCGGCTCGGCGTCCTCGGGCAGCAGGCGGCCCGCTCGGGTCAGGGTGGCGAGCCCGTGCAGGGCCGCCCAGAACACCTCGGTGAACAGCCCCGGGTCGATGCCGTCCCCAGCGACCTCGGCGAGGCACTCGAGCAGGGCGGCGAAGGCGTCCTTCAGCGGCTCGGGGGTGTCCTCCTGCGCGTACGCCAGGCCACCGTCGAGCTGGAACAAGGCGTCGTAGACCGCCGGGTTGTGCTCGGCGAAGTCGAGGTAGGCGCGGGCCAGGGCGGTGACCCGGGCGCGCGCGTCGTCCTCGGCGGAGGTGGCGGCCCGCACCGCCGCGGCCATCTCGGTGGCGCCCTCCAGGGCGACGGCACCGATGATCTCGCGCTTGCCGCGGAAGTGGCTGTAGAGGACGGGCTGACTGTATTCGATGCGCTCGGCGAGCCGGCGGGTGGTGACCGCGTCCCAGCCCTGCTGCTCGGCGAGTTCGCGGGCTGTCGCCACGATGAGGCGCTCGCGCTCCGCCCGTTCGCGCTGCTTGCGTTCTTGTACCGACATAAATCGATCCTAGCATCACTAGACAAGCGAGCGGCAGCAGCACTAGCGTTGCCTCATCAGCTAGCAACGCTAGATGCGAAGGGGTCATCATGCTCAACGCACTCGAGGTCGTCACCACCGTGATCGTCGGTGTGATGGTGGGGGTGGAGTTCTCCGTCGCCTTCATCATGAACCGGATCCTGGACGCGCTTCCCGAGGACAGCGGCCAGCTCGGCCACGCCCACGGCGGCCGGATGCTCGGCGCCCTGATGCCGTTCTGGTACATGGGCTCGCTCGTCCTCAGCGCGATCTGGGCCGTCGCCGGATGGCACCACCACGGCGCCGGACTCGTCGTCACCGCCGCCGGCCTGCTGATCGTCAGCGTGGTCATGTCGGTGCTGCTGCTCGTCCCGATCAACAACCGAAACAAGACCTGGACCCCCGACAACCGGCCCGCCGACTGGAAGCAGCAGCTGCACCGCTGGGGCCGCTACCACTACGTCCGCGTCGCCGTCATCATCGCCGCCTTCACCCTGCTGGTCGCCGCCCTCACCTGATACCACCGCTGCCCCGACATGCACTGGTTCGGCCCCTGTATGTCGACGGCTTTCGCCCCGTCGGGGTGAGCCCGAGAAGGCTTCGGATTTCTGACCCCGCGGGCCGACGCCGCGCCGGTGGCGCACAATCCCCACTCCCCGGGGAGCGGCTGACCACCAAAATCCCGACATCCGGGAATGCAGATGCCGCTCAAATCCCACAACTGCGATCCCGGCAAACCACGCCCCTCGATCAGCCGCGTCCACGCGGCCTGATCAGGCCCCACACGACTCACCGGGCTCCACGAAGCTCACCAAGCTGACGAAGACTCGCAAGGAGAAGAACGATGTCGCTGAAGAAGATCAACACCGTCCTGGCCGCCGCCTTCATCCTCTTCATCCTCTGGTTCGGGACGGAGTTCATCCTGAGCCCGGAGACGACGGCGCCGGGCTTCGGCCTGCCGAGCCGGCCGGCCGGCGACGGCGACGGCTTCCTGATCACCAAGGGAATCCGCGACGTCGTCCTGGCCCTGGTCCTGGGCATCCTGCTGGTGACGGGCCACCGCCGGGCGCTCGGCTGGGTGCTGCTGGTCGAGGCCCTCGCCGCGTACGGCGACATGACCACCGTGCTGGCCCACCACGGCTCCATGGCCACCGCGCTCGGCGTCCACTGCCTGACCGCGACACTGATGGTGGTCAACGGCCTGCTGATCATGCGCGAGACCCGCAAGGTCGCAGCCGCTCCCGCAACACCCGCCCCGCAGCCCGCCTAGCGCCACCTTGGCGCGTGTCGGTGTTCGCCTGTCAGCGCCTGCCGGGAAAGGCGAGGCGCACGATCTTCTTCCAGTGGGCGGCGGCCCGCTCCCGTTTCTCCGGGATGGCGCAGCGCGGCCCCCTGCCCCGATTCTCATAAACGGTCCTTTGCCCGAGCAAGATCAAAGAGGGTCGCGCAAAGATCACGGAGTGCAGGTTCGGTTCGCAGAACTCGGCCCGGCAGCGCGGGCAGGGGTGCCGCTCGACGTCGTCGCTCGCCGCGCAGGCTCCACAGAGTTGATGCAGCCGCTGACAACGCAACCGCACCACTACTCACGTCGGCGGGACGGGGATCCCGCAGGGCCGTCACTTCGCAGGCACCGGCTCGCGCTCCAGATGAATGTCCTGGCTCGACAGCGTCACCGGCGACGGGGAGAAGGCGCGCAGCCTGATGCGGGTGCCGTTGTCGGGCAGGAAGAAGGTGCCGCCCGGCGCCTCGATCCGGTACGTGGCCGTCGTATGACCGGCGACGGACGAGGGGCCGTCGAGCACCTTCCAGTAGCGGCTCATGCCCTGGCCCGTGGTCACCATGAAGTGGGGCTCCAGGTCGGAACCGGTGGTGTTCTTCACCCGGACCGTGAGCGTCTTGATCGTGTTGGGCGTCCTGGAGGCGGCGGCAGCCTGCATGCGCAGGGGCGGTTTGCCGGTCGCCGCCACCGTCACGGCCACCAGGGACGGGGCCACCAGGGCCGCGACCAGCGCCATACGGGCCACCCGCCGCCCGTGCAGCACCCTGGGCTGCCAGGCGGTGGCGAAGGCGCTGGGCGGCACGGTGACGGCGGCCGCCAGCCACAGCGGCGTCATCAGCAGGTAGTAGCCGTCCTGCGAGCGGGTCGACAGGAAGAACGCGCACCAGGGCAGCACGACGGCGGCCGGACCCAGCCGGCGCACGAACAGCACGAACACCGCCAGCAGGCCCGCGGCCAGCAGCATGCTGGCGTGCGAGTACCAGGTCAGACGGTCGCTGCCGTTGGTGAAGTAAAGGGAGATGTCGACCAGGCCCTGGCCGTGGATCACCGCGCCCTGGGTGATCGGCAGGGCGATGCCTTCGAGCCAGGTACGCGGCTCGGTCACGATGAAGTACGCGTTGATGAGCAGCCAGGTCCCGGCGGCTATGCCGACGATCCGCCCCACGGCGAGGGCCGCCCCCCGCGCCCCCAGCTCACCGCGCCGCAGCGCATAGACCCCGGCGAGCAGGAACGGCGTCAGGAACCACGGCAGTTGCTGGCTGGCACAGGCCGCGCCCAGACAGGCGGCCCGCGCCCAGTCGGCCCAACCGCCCGTGCCCATGCGCGTCCAGCACATCACGACCGGGATCAGGAAGGCCAGCGCGAGGACCGCCGGATAGCCGAGCCGGGCGTACGTCGGGATCATGCCGAAGCCCAGGCACACCATGGTGGCCGCCGAGCGCCACGGCGTCGGCAGCATCTTCCACATGACGATCGCGCCCAGCACGAGCGCGGTGTTGACGACCAGCGTCTCCGGCAGCGCGCCATGGCCGATCCACAGCAGCGGCGCGGTCAGCATCGCCGTCAGCGGCGGATAGCCGTACGTGAAGTCGTAGCCGCCGGTCACGGTCGCGGTGTAGGCGACGCCGCTGCTGTGTCCGAACAGCCAGGGCCATGGCTGCCCGTAGGCCGGGTGACCGTGGAGCAGTTCACGTGCGGCCTGGGTGGTGAGGATCGACTCGTCGCTGAAGTCGTGTGCCACGGACAGGGCGCAGTAGGCGAGCGTGACCGCCGTCACCAGGACGACCAGGTCGAGACGGGCGAGCGCCCGGCTGCCGCGCACCACCAGCGTCAGGACGCCGGTGATCAGGATCGACGCGTAGCACACGGAGATGATCGCGGCGACCAGCAGATGGTGACTGGCGGCGGAGGACCACACCGAGCGCGTGCCGATGAACAGGCTGATGTCCGCGAGCAGGGTCAGGATGCGGTGCCACTGTGCGGGGGTCTCGTCCGGCTCGCCGCGCGACACGAGCGGGCGGGTCCATCGGCCGCTTGTCGCAGGCTTCACTTCTGCCAAATGCACGACACGGAACGTAAAGGGGTCGAATGAACGTCGACCCCCCGGAGGTGAAGAGTCCGGTGTGAGGGCGGTAAGAAGTATCCGTACGGGGGTGTACCGCTTGGTCGCACGCATACCGCCCTAATAGACATCCCGTACATACCGTTTGTCTGCGGCCAGTTGCTTCACGTACGCTTCCGCCTCCGGCTCGCTCAGACCGCCGTGCAGGGTGGCGATGTCCCGCAGTGCCCGGTCGACGTCCTTGGCCATACGGGAGGCGTCCCCGCAGACGTAGAAGCGGGCGCCGTCCTGAAGCCAGTGCCACAGCTCGGGGCCGTGCTCGCGCATCCGGTCCTGGACATAGACCTTGGCCCGCTGGTCGCGGGAGAAGGCGGTGTCGAGCCGGGTGAGGACGCCCTCCTGGCTCAGCGCCGTCAGCTCCTCCTCGTAGTAGAAGTCCGTGGCGCGGTGCTGCTCGCCGAAGAAAAGCCAGTTCGGTGCCTTGTGCCCCAGTTCCCGGCGTTCCTGGAGAAAACCGACGAAAGGCGCGACTCCGGTGCCGGGGCCGACCATCACCATCGGTGTGGAGCCGTCCGCCGGCGGCCGGAAGTGCGGCGAGCGCTGCACGAAGACCGGCACCGGTGTGTCCGGCTCCGCGTCGGAGAGGAAGGCTCCGCAGACCCCGGCTCGTGACCGCCCGCCGAGACCCTCGTACCGCACCACGGACACCGTCAGCGACACCTGGTGCGGATCGACGAGCGGGCTCGACGAGATGGAGTACAGACGGGGCTGCAGCCGCTTGAGCATCCCGGCCCACTCCTCGGCCGAGGCCCGTACGGAGTACTCGGCCGCCACGTCGACGGCCTGCCGCCCCCAGCTCCAGCGCGCCAGCCCGTCCTTGTTGTCCGGGCGCAGCAGGTGCCGCAACTCCCTGTCGTCACGGGTCCGTTCGGCGACGAAGCGCAGCAGGTCCGGGGTGATCCGGGTGATGTCGAGATGCCGGAGCAGAGCCTCGGCGAGGGGGACCTCGCCGACTCCCGTGATCTCGACGGCGGCCGAGCCGTCGATCCCTGTCACTCCCAGCCACTCCTCCACCAGCGCGGGGGAGTTGACCGGGCGCACACCGAGTGCGTCCCCGGTCTCGTACGTGAGGTCCGTCCCGCTCGTGTCGAAGGTGAACCGGCGCACCTCCTTGCCCGCGCCGGGCAGGCTGAGCAGCCGGTTGCCGGTGAGACGGGCGGTCGTCGGCGCCGGCTTTCTCGGCTTCGGGGCAGGCGGCGCCGGCGCCGTCGTGCCGCCGAGCGCGCCGAGGACCGAAGCGAGCCAGGCGTCCGCCGACGGTTCGTAGTCGGGCTCGCAGTCCGCACGCGGCGCCAGACGCACCCCGCCCAGCTCGTGCAGGCGCGCGTCCAGTCGGCGCCCGTGCCCGCAGAAGTCGTCGTACGACGAGTCGCCGAAGGCCAGCACGGCGTAGCGCACGCCGTCGAGCCGCGGGGCCTGCTGGCCGGACAGGGAGTCCCAGAAGCCGGAACCGTTGTCGGGCGCGTCGCCGTCGCCGAACGTACTGGTGATCAGCAACAGGTCAGCGTCGCCCGGGAGACGACCGATGTCGACCTCGTCCATGCCGAGCAGGGTGGCGCGGTGTCCGGTCGCCTTGAGCCGCTGCGCCGTCGCCGCCGCGAACTCCTCGGCGTTCCCGGTCTGCGAGGCCCACAGCACGACGACCTCACGACCGGCCCGCTCCTGGGGCACGCTGCCGGTCCTGGAGTACATGCCGGCGAGGACACCGTTGACCCACAGGGCGTGCTCGGGGCTGAAGGGCGCGTCCGGCGGCAGCACGGGCACGCCCGGAGCGCCGGAGCCGAGGCCCGCGAGGAAGCCGGTGAGGTACTGGCGCTCCTGGGCGGACAGCACTGGAGGCGGGGCCGGGGCGAGACCGAAGGGGTCGCCGACCGGTGCGGGGGCCGCCGGGGCCGGTACGACGACTGCGACAGGAGCCTCGGCCGCCACCAGGGTTCCCGCCACGGGCGCCGGCTCGGCCACCTTCGCCAGCGCCACCGCGCACACCTTGAACTCCGGCTGGAACGACACCGGGTCGATCGCGTCGCTTGTCACCGCGTTGACGCTCAGATACTCGCCGAACAGGTCGTTCCAGTGGAACGGCGCGAAACAGGACCCGGGCCGCACCCGGTCCGTCACCACAGCGGGCAGCACGGCCCGCCCGCGCCGCGAGGCGACCTCGACCCGGTCGCCGTCCACGACGCCGAGCGCCGCCGCGTCCTCGGGGTGCACCTCCACGAACGGCCCAGGATTGAGCTTGTTGAGCTTGGCGACCTTCCCGGTCTTCGTCAGCGTGTGCCACTGGTGCTGCACCCGCCCGGTGTTGAGGAGAAACGGGAAGTCGTCGTCGGGCAGCTCGGCCGGCGGCAGATGCGGCCGCGCGTGGAACACCGCCCGGCCGCTCGGCGTGGGGAACTTCAGCCCGCCGTCGACGTACCGGATCGGATTGCGCGCCGGACCGTCCTCCCGCGCGGCCGGCCACTGCACGGGCCCGGTCCGCAACCGCTCGTACGTCACACCCCGCAGATCCCAGCCGGTCTTCGGGTTCCACGCCCGCTTGATCTCCTCGAAGACCTCCTCGGCGCTGTTGTACGAGAAGCCCTCCGTGTACCCCATCTCCCGGGCGACGGCCGCGATCAGCCGCCAGTCGGCCATCGCCTCGCCCGGCGCGTCCACCGCGGGGCAGGCCAGCGTGAGCCCGCGCTCGCTGTTGACGAGGACCCCCTCCGCCTCGGTCCACAGCGCGCCGGGCAGGACGACATCGGCGTACGCGTTGGTCTCGGTCTCGGTGAAGACGTCCTGTGTGACGACGAACTCGGCGGCCTCCAGCCCCTCGATGACGGTCTTCCGGTTGGCCACCGACGCGACGGGGTTGGTGCACATGATCCAGCAGGCCTTTATGTCCCCGTCCGCCATCTTCTGGAATATCTCGACGGTCCCGCGCCCGACCCCGTCCGCACGGACGGTTCCGGGTGCGAGCCCCCACAGCTCCTCGGTGAACGCCCGTTCCTCGTCCACGAGCACGGATCGCTGCCCCGGCAGCCCCGGCCCCATGTACCCCATCTCCCGCCCGCCCATGGCGTTGGGCTGCCCCGTGAGGGAGAACGGGCCGCTGCCCGGCCGGCAGATGGCGCCGGTCGCCAGATGCATATTCACCAGGGCGTTGGTGTTCCAGGTCCCGTGCGTGGACTGGTTGAGCCCCATGGTCCAGCAGCTCGTCCACTCCCCGGCCTCGCCTATGAGCCGCGCCGCCTCCCGGATGTCCTCCTCGGCAAGACCGGTGATCGCGGCGACGGCCGCGGGCGGGTAGTCGGCCAGGAAGGCGGGCATCGCCTCCCAGCCCTCGGTGTGCCGGGCGATGAAGCCGGCGTCCGTGTGCCCGTTCTCGTACAGCAGGTGCAGCAGCCCGTTGAGCAGGGCGAGATCGGTTCCGGGCCGGATCTGCAGAAACAGATCGGCCTTCTCCGCGGTCGCGGTGCGCCGCGGATCGACCACGATCAGCCTGGCGCCCGCCTTGACCCGGTCCATCAGCCGCAGGAAGAGGATCGGATGGCAGTCGGCCATGTTCGAGCCGATGACCAGGAAGACGTCCGCCCGGTCCAGATCGTCGTACGACCCCGGCGGCCCGTCGGCCCCCAGCGAGAGCTTGTAGCCGGCGCCCGCGCTCGCCATGCACAGCCGTGAGTTCGATTCGATCTGGTTCGTCCGCACGAAGCCCTTGGCCAGCTTGTTCGCCAGATACTGCGCCTCCAGGCCGAGCTGCCCCGAGACATAGAACGCGACGGCGTCGGGACCGTACTCGTCGATGATCTCCCGCAGTCGGCGCGCGGTCTCGCGTACGGCCGCGTCGACGGGCGCGGGCACCGGCTCCGCACCGCGGTCGTCCCGGACGAGGGCGGTCGTCAGCCGCCCGGGGGCGGCCAGCATGTCCGCGGTGGTCGCGCCCTTGGTGCACAGCCGGCCGCGGTTGGCGGGGTGCTCCTTGTCGCCCGACGCCTTCAGGACGCGCCGGCGGCCGTCGGGGCCGGTCGCGACGTCGAGCACGATCCCGCATCCGACGCCGCAGTACGAGCAGACGGTCCGTATCTGCTGCGTTCCGGGGCTCGTGGTCATGCCGAAGACCGTACGAATTGCCCGTTACGCCGATGTCACGCGCCGCGATCTTGAGGAGTTACACGGGCTGCACAGAAGGCGCCCGGCCGGTGTGAGGCGGGCGCGAGGGTGGTACCAGAGGGGTGCCATCCGGCAGAAGTGGCCGCCGGGGCTGTCGCCGTCCGTGTCGCTGTTGGGCCGAACGGGTGACCATGCGTAAGAATTGGCCGGTGCAGACTAAAAGTGCGAGCCAGCGCGGGGAGGGCCGGTGAACAGTCACGATGTCACCGACGAACAGTGGGAAGGGCTCGCTCAGGTCGTTCCGTTGCGAGGCCGGGACGCCTGGCCGTCCGCGGTCGACCACCGGTCCATACCCGAGGCCGAGACCGAGGCGCGCCGCCGCTTCGTGGTGCTGCGGGTCAATGTGTTCGCGGACGCCCGTGAGGTCGCCGAAACGCTGATGGCCGGGGTGCCGGTGCTGCTCGACCTCACGGGTGCCGAGACCGAGGTCGCCAAGCGGGTGCTGGACTTCAGCACGGGTGTCGTCTTCGGCCTCTCCAGCGGGATGCACCGGGTCGACCGCAATGTGTTCCTGCTGACACCGCCGGGGACCGAGGTACGGGGGCTGATGGAGGGGGCCGGGGTACCCGGCGTCTGAGGTCCGGCGGGTGGGCCAGGTCGCTTGCGTGGGGTCGTCGCCCCGCGGACCGGCCCGTCACACAGGGGCGTTGTCCTACGGCCCCCCGGTCGCCCGATCGTAGGAAGAGCGCGCGGGCGGAACGGTTCGCCCCGTCGGCCGAGGCCTACGGTCCTGGATATGACCGTGTCACCTGCGTTGTCCTCGCCGGATGCGACGTCCCTGGTGTTGTCCTCCCCGGATACGACGTCCCTGCTGTTGTCTCCGCCGGATGCGACGTCCCCGCCGTTGTCCCGGCCGGATGCGTCACCCTTGCCGGACCGAGCCGGCGTCACAGGCTCGCGCCCCGGCCGGCCGTGCGTCACCGAGCTGCGGCTGTCCGCGTTCGCCGGGCACCGGCGGGCCGGGTTCGGACTGGGGCCGCTGACCCTCTTCGCCGGACCGAGCGGCTCGGGCAAGTCGCGGGCGCTTCAGGCGTACGAGGCGCTGGCGCGGCTCGGGGGCGGGGCGGAGCTGGCGGAGGCGTTCCCGGACCCGGGGGCCTGTGTGCCCGAGCGGGCGCGGCCCGACGCCGAGCGGCGGCGCGGCTTCCGTATCGGCTGCACGGCCGACGGACCGGAGGGACCCGTCCGGCTCGACGTCGCGGTCCAGGCCGAGCCCGGCCTGCGCGTCGTCGGCGAACGCCTGACCTCCGGCGGGCTCGTCCTGCTGGAGACGGCGCTGCGCGACCCGGGCCGTGCCACGGTGCAGGCGGCCTGGCACACGGCGGGCTCCTCCCCGGTGACCCGTGGCCCGCTCCCGGACGACCGTCTCGGCACCGCCCTGCTGCCGCTGCGCGTGTCCGGCAAGACGGAGGGCCAGCGCCGGGTGCTCGCCGCCGCGGAGCAGATGGTGGTCGCGCTGCGCTCGGTCTTCGTCTGCGACCCGAACCCCGGCCGGATGCGCGCCCCCGTGCCGCGGGGCGCGGGGCGGCTGTTGCCGGGCTGCGACAACCTCGCGGAGGTGCTGTGGCGTACCCGCGCGGAGTGCGGCCGGCGGCATGCGCTGCTCGCCGCGGCGGTCCGGGCGGGGTGCACGGGACGGGTCGTGGACCTGCTGGCGGAGCCGCTCGCAGACGACAGGGTCCGTGCACTGCTCGACCGCGGCGACGGACTGCGGACGCCGCTGGGACTGCTGGGCGACGGCGAGCTGCGGTATGTGGCACTGGCCCTCGTACTGCTCACCGGCCCGGGCGTCCTGGAGGTCGACCCCGCGGGAGAGGTGCCCGCGGCACTCCAGACGCTCACGGTCCTGGCGGACGGCTTCGACCGCTGTATGGACCGGCGGCAGGTGCGGGAACTGCTGGAGCTGGCGGCCCGGATGTGCGAGCGGGGCCACATCAGGCTGGTGGGCGCGGTGGGGGAAGCGTCCTGGGCGGCGGGGGTGGACGGAGTGACGGTGGTAGACCTGAGCGCGTGACAGAACCCGTGGGAGAAGAACCCGGTCAGCCCAAGGACCTCGATGTGGCGCGGCTGCAGCGCCGGCTCGCGGACTTCGCCGCGGCGCGCAACTGGCAGCCGTACCACACCCCCAAGAACCTGGTGGCCGCGCTGAGCGTGGAGGCGTCCGAACTCGTCGAGATCTTCCAGTGGCTGACGCCGGAGGAGTCGGCGCGGGTGATGGACGACCCCGGCACGGCCCACCGGGTGACCGACGAGGTCGCCGACGTGCTCGCGTATCTGCTCCAGCTGTGCGAGGTACTGGGCGTCGACGTGCTGGCGGCGCTGGACGCGAAGATCGACCGCAACGAGGAGAGGTTTCCGGCACCGGAGGAGAAATGATCTTCCAGGGCCCTGATTGTCACTCTCCGGAGTTGCGGAGTTGTCCCCACCTCTCGGGTTGTCCACAGATTTCGGACTAGCTCTGGCTTTTCGTCCCGCGTGCCTTCACTCTGGGTAGTGGACAACGGAGTTCGGGCAGACGCGCGGGAGCGCGTCGCGACAGAGCGGGGGAGCGCATGGACGCGGTGCGGCTCATCATGGCGAGCAGGCGCGCCCTGTTGGGGAGCGAGGACGGACCGAGGATCATGGCGGAGGCGTGGCAGGCGTACTCCCTGGCGCAGGCCATCGGCAGTCGCCTGGCCGTCTCGGGTCCACCCGAACTACGGGGTGAGGCACTGGGGTTGACGGAGCTGGCGGGCCGGGGCTGCGGCGTCCTGGACACGCCGTCCATCGATGTGGCCGACCTGCGGGCCGCCCAGCTCACGGACCTGGGTGACGCCCGCAAGGCCCTTCTCGACCTCGGCACCCTCCTGGTGGAAGTGGGCATGTCCCTCGTCGCGGTCGCGAGCGCGGCGGACGACGAGGGGACGTACTGGCAGTGCATGGAGGCCATCGACGCGGCGGACGAGTCGAGGGACCGGGTCAGCGAGATGCTGCGCAGACTCGCGGCAAGGGACGGCGAGATACGGGAACGGCACAGTACGGCGGGCTGAATCGCCCGTCAGCCCCGTTCGCCGCCCGCCACCCCCGGCCGCTGCAGATCCGCGTCCAGCTGCGACAGATCCGCACTGAGCGCGGCCATCAGCTCTTCCATCTGCTCCAGCAACCCTTTCGGCTGCGCGGCGGCGGTCTCCTCCTGCGGCACCTCGTGTGGAAAGACGGCTTCCTGGGACATGACGGCCTCCTCGGCCCTGGCGCCCCGGAGGCGCGGCCGCCGGCGACGGGTGCCGGGCGGTCCGGCTCCGCACCAGCAACGATCACCGTCGAAGCCGGTCACTGGCCCCGCCCGCACCGAGTATCGGGTTGACGGATTTTCACCCTGTCGGGTCGGAAGGTATCGGTGGGACTCCTGAGGTTGACGCGCGTTCGAGCGTGCAGGATGGAGGCATGGATCTTCGCATCTTCACCGAGCCCCAGCAGGGCGCGACCTACGACACCCTTCTGACCGTCGCCAAGGCCACCGAAGACCTGGGCTTCGACGCCTTCTTCCGTTCGGACCACTATCTGAAGATGGGCGACGTGGACGGCCTCCCGGGCCCCACCGACGCCTGGATCACCCTCGCCGGCCTCGCCCGCGAGACCAAGCGCATCCGCCTCGGCACGCTGATGACCGCCGCCACCTTCCGTCTCCCCGGCGTTCTCGCCATCCAGGTCGCGCAGGTCGACCAGATGTCCGGCGGGCGCGTCGAGCTGGGCCTGGGGGCGGGCTGGTTCGAGGAGGAGCACAAGGCGTACGGGATCCCGTTCCCGAAGGAGAAGTTCGCCCGCCTGGAGGAGCAGCTGGCGATCGTCACCGGACTGTGGGCGACGGAGGCCGGCAAGACCTTCGGCTTCCACGGGGAGTACTACGACCTGACCGACTCGCCCGCCCTGCCCAAGCCCGCCCAGGCCAAGGTCCCGGTGCTCATCGGCGGTCACGGCGCGACCCGCACCCCGCTTCTGGCCGCGCAGTACGCCGACGAGTTCAACATGCCGTTCGGATCGATCGAGGACAGCGAGCGCCAGTTCGGCCGGGTCCGTGCCGCCGTCGAGGAGGCCGGGCGCAAGGCGGACGACATGACGTACTCGAACGTACTGGTCGTCTGCGTCGGCAGGGACGACCAGGAGGTGGCCCGCCGCGCCGCCGCGATGGGCCGCGAGGTCGACGAGCTGAAGGCCAACGGCCTGGCGGGCTCCCCGGCCGAGGTGGTGGACAAGATCGGCCGGTACGCGGAGATCGGCTCCCGGCGCATGTACCTCCAGATCCTCGACCTCGACGACCTGGACCACCTGGAGCTGATCTCCTCCCAGGTCCAGTCCCAGCTGAGCTGACGCACTCGCGGCAGCGCCCCCGGGCCGAGGGCCGGTCCGGCCCGCCCGGGGCGCCTGTCCCGCGGTTCGTCACCGCATCCGGACCGGCAGACGGCCGTGCCCCGCCCCTTGGCCTTCCCCCAGCCCCCTGTGTCAAGATCCCCCGGACCGGCGGGAGCCGAGGGGGAGTCATGAGGGGGAGCCATGGCGCACTACCACCGCATCGCGGGCCAGGAACTCGGCCGGCTCGCAGCACTCAGCGACGGCATCTTCGCCGTGGCGATGACACTGCTCATCCTTGAACTCAAGGTCCCGGTCGAGCACACCTGGGACGAACGCGCCCTCTGGCAGCCGGGCGCAGTCGACCAGGAGGAGCCCGTTTGGCACGTGCTCACCCATGTGGGCCCCGAGTTCGCCGTGTGCTTCCTCGGCTTCCTCACCCTTGGGATGTTCTGGCTGGGGCAGCAGACTCAGCTCTCCCGTATCGAGCGCAGCGACCGCACCTTCGCGTGGATCCACATCATGTTCTTGTTCGGGGTCTCCGTGATGCCGTTCGCCACCGGCCTCATGACCGCGTTCACCTCGTCGCGGCTGGCGCTGCTGGTGTACTGGGCCGATCTGCTGTTCCTCGGGCTGGCGCAGCTTGCCGGGCTTCGGTACGCCGAACGCGCCGGCCTGCTGAAGGCGGACACGACGGCCGAGGACCTGCGGGCGATCCGCCGCAGGATCGCTGTCGTCCAGGCCCTGTACGCGGGTGCGGTGCTCCTCGCCGTGTTCAGCACGTACGTGTCCATCGGCGTGATCATCCTGCTGCAGCTCAACTCCGCCCTGTCGCCTCCGATCAGGCCGCTGAACCGGTTCTGACCGTTCCTAGGGACTGAGTGGGAGTGAGTCCTGTTGCCAGAACCCATGCTCAGCCGTGTGCCCCGAACGGTGTTGGACACACTGGTCGCCCGCTTTCGCTCCACGCTCGGCGCGCACGGATCGTGTCCGTTGTCCGGGAACGCGGGAGCGGGTTTCCTCACGCCCCGGGGCCACCGAGTCGGCCTGGACGGTCCGATGCCCCGCACGATCACTCCGGTCGTGTGGGGGCGGTGTCGTCCGTCGCCGGATCGGGTGCCCCAGGGCGCGCCTGCCGATCGCCACGGCGGCCGCGTCGTGGCGAGTGGTCTTCCTGGTCTTGGTGGTGAGGGGCTTCTGCCAGTGCTGGATGCCCCACTTGGACGTGTAGGCCGGATCCACGGCGACGAGGGGGATGCCGAGTTCGGCCGCCATGCTGACCAGCCGGGCCCGCAGCCTGGCCACGGGCATGCCGGAGATGAGCTTGCGGAACCGCTTGCGGCGGCCGTACTTCTCGCGGGTCTTCTCCGCGGTGAAGTCCAGGTCTTCAACGGCGACCGCGCGGCCGTGCCGCTGGGCCCAGTGCAGCAGACGGATCAGAGCGTGCCGGACCTGTGCGTCGCGGTGCTGGGCCGTGCCGGACAGGTCGTAAGGGAAGCGTCGGGGATCGCCGACGGGGTTGCCGTGCTCGTCGAGCCGCCAGGCGGCGAGGTGGTCGGCGTTGGTGTCCACGCCGATCAGGCCCATCGCGCGGGCCGCCTTAAGCGGCACTGTCTTGACCGGCGGGATCGTCCACGACGCGGTCAGGTACCAGCGGCCCCGCACGGTGTCCTCATGAATACGGTAGGCGACGGCCCGGTTGGCACTGACCCGGTCGCGCCACTGCTCGCCCCGGTGGGGGAAGCTCACCCGGGCGGCGAGCACGTACCGGCCGTGCGGCGCGTTCGCCAGGTGCGCCAGCGGCGCCGGGAGCTTCAGACAGACCTCGCCGTCGTCGATGACGCGGATGGTCTCGTTGCCGAACCGCTCGCCAGACTCGCCGTCGGCCTGGAGGAACCGTCGTTCGGCCTGCCACCGGTGTCGCCACTCCGGCTCGGTGAGCTGCGCTGCCTCCAGGTTGTGCCGGGTGTTCAGCAGTCGTTTCCCGCCGCGCACCACGTGCACGACACCTGCTTCACGGTCGGACCGCGCCCCATCGAGCCGGTCTTCGAGCACGTGCAGGCGGCGGGGCTTGGCGAACCACTCCTGCTTGCTGCGGTATCCGCCCGGCGTCTGCTTGGTGCCTTTCTCGCCCACGGGCCGGGACAGCCGGTGCGTGATTGTTTCGATCCCGGCCTGAAGGCTCTGGATGTGCGCGAGCTGGCCGCGCCGGGCGAGCGCCCACTGATCGTGGGTGGCCTTCGTGATCGACCCGGCCCAGCGCGACGAGGACCGTTCCGTGAGGATGCGCTTGCGCTCGGCCCACCGTTCGCTGTCGTGCTCCAGCCCAGCCGAGCACCGTGCCTTCAGGTCACGGGAGGCGAGCGTACCGAGCAGATCGCCGACCAGGCGAAGGACCTCCTCAGTTCACAACCCCGGGCGGTGGCCAGGCGCGGGCGTCCCGGCCTTCTTTCTGGGGGTACCACTTCTTCCCCCGATCCCGTTCCGCCTGACCATCGCCGGCTGCTGTCCCGGGGGCTGCGGCGCATTCAGTTCGTGCCATCGGAGCCCGCCCACAAGCAGCTCGTCTCCGGCGGCGAACCGGGCTGTGCCGCCCTCCTTCCAGGCGACCACGACGGCCAACCCGCCCATCGGGCCTCGGTCGGTCTTGGCGGAGCCCCAGTCCGCCGCTGGCTCGACGAGAATCCACCCTCGATCGGTTCTCATAATTGACCGGATGCGAGGGCTTCCACCGCTGGAAACCGGCGTCCCAGCCCGGCGAAAACTCCCTGGCTACGGGCCCCGCACACCGCGATACTCGTACGCGTGTTTCTGACGATCTCCACCACCGGCGACGAAAAGAACCCGGCGACCGACCTCGGCTTCCTGCTGCACAAGCACCCCGAGAAATCGCAGGCGTTCTCCACCTCCTATGGCACGGCGCACGTCCTCTACCCCGAGGCCGACGCCGGGCGCTGCACGGCCGCGCTGCTGCTGGAGGTCGATCCGGTGGCACTGGTCCGGCGCGGCAAGGGCAAGGGGCGCGGCGGCGCGCCCGACGCGGCGCTCGCGCAGTACGTCAACGACCGCCCGTATGCGGCTTCTTCACTGCTCGCCGTGGCGCTGAGCGGTGTGTTCTCCAGCGCGATGAAGGGCGTCTGCGCGGCGAAGCCCGAACTCCCGGGACTGCCCCGGCCGTTGCGGATCGAGATACCCGCGCTGCCCGCCCGCGGCGGACCCGACCTCGTACGGCGTCTGTTCGAGCCCCTCGGCTGGACCGTCACTGCCGAACCGGTGGCGCTGGACGCCGAGTTCCCGGAGTGGGGAGACTCGCGGTACGTCGGCCTGGTACTGGAATCCGAAGCGCTGACCCTCGCAGAGGCCCTGCGCCATCTGTACGTCCTGCTCCCCGTCCTCGACGACGCCAAGCACTACTGGGTCTCCGCCGACGAGGTCGACAAGCTGCTGCGAGCCGGTGAGGGCTGGCTGCCCGACCACCCCGAGCAGAAGCTGATCACCAGCCGCTATCTGTCGCGCCGCTGGTCGCTGACCCGGCAGGCGATGGAGCGGCTGGAGCTGGTGCGTCTCGCGGAGGCGGACGACAGCGAGGTCGAGGAGATCGACAACGCGGTCGAGGCGGAGACCGAGACGGAGGAGAAGCCGGCCCCGCTCGCGGAGCAGCGCCGGGACGCGATCATCGCGGCGCTCAAGGAGTCCGGGGCCGGGCGAGTGCTCGATCTCGGCTGCGGTCAGGGCCAGTTGGTGCAGGCGCTGCTGAAGGATGTGCAGTTCACGGAGATCGTGGGCGTGGACGTTTCGGTGCGGGCGCTCACCATTGCCTCCCGGCGGCTGAAGCTGGACCGCATGGGGGAGCGGCAGGCGTCGCGTGTGAAGCTGTTCCAGGGCTCGCTCGCGTACACCGACAACCGGCTCAAGGGGTACGACGCGGCCGTGCTCAGCGAAGTGATCGAGCACCTCGACCTGCCGCGGCTGCCCGCACTGGAGTATGCGGTGTTCGGCGCGGCGCGGCCCCGCACGGTCGTCGTGACGACCCCGAACGTCGAGTACAACGTCCGCTGGGAGACCCTTCCGGCCGGACATGTACGGCACGGCGACCACCGCTTCGAGTGGACGCGGGAGGAGTTCCGGTCCTGGGCGGGAGCGGTGGCCGAACGGCACGGCTACGACGTCGGGTTCAGGCCGGTCGGACCGGACGACCCCGAGGTCGGGCCGCCCACGCAGATGGCAGTGTTCAGGATGACGGCAGCGAAGGAGGAGAAGGCCGCATGACCGAGACCCAGCCCCTGAAGGGGCGCACCCTGCCCGTCACCGACCTCTCCCTCGTGGTGCTCGTCGGCGCCTCCGGCTCCGGCAAGTCCACCTTCGCGCGCAGGCACTTCAAGCCGACCGAGGTCATCTCGTCGGACTTCTGCCGCGGCCTCGTCTCGGACGACGAGAACGACCAGAGCGCCACCCGGGACGCCTTCGACGTGCTGCACTACATCGCGGGCAAGCGTCTGGCGGCCGGCCGCCGGACTGTCGTCGACGCGACCAGCGTGCAGCAGGACGCCCGCCGTCAGCTGATCGACCTGGCCAAGCAGTACGACGTGCTGCCCATCGCGATCGTGCTCGACGTACCGGAGGAGGTGTGCGCCGAGCGCAACGCGGCCCGCAGCGACCGGGCCGACATGCCGCGCCGGGTCATCCAGCGCCACACCCGTGAACTCCGCCGCTCGCTCAGGCACTTGGAGCGTGAGGGCTTCCGCAAGGTGCACGTCCTGCGGGGTGTGGAGGAGGTCGAGAACGCGACGGTCGTCACCGAGAAGCGCTTCAACGACCTCACCCACCTCACCGGCCCCTTCGACATCATCGGCGACATCCACGGCTGCTCCACGGAACTGGAGGCGCTGCTGGGCAAGCTCGGCTACGCCGAGGGTGTGCACCCGGAGGGTCGTACGGCCGTGTTCGTCGGCGACCTCGTGGACCGCGGCCCGGACAGTCCGGGGGTCTTGCGCCGGGTGATGTCGATGGTTGCGTCGGGCAACGCGCTGTGCGTGCCGGGCAACCACGAGAACAAGTACGGCCGTCATCTGCGCGGTCGCAAGGTGCAGCACACCCATGGACTCGCCGAGACCATCGAGCAGATGGAGGGCGAGAGCGAGGAGTTCAAGCAGCAGGTACGGGAGTTCATCGACGGCCTCGTCAGCCACTACGTCCTCGACGGCGGCCGGCTGGTCGTCTGCCACGCCGGTCTGCCCGAGAGGTATCACGGGCGCACCTCCGGCCGGGTCCGCTCGCATGCGCTGTACGGCGACACCACGGGGGAGACGGACGAGTTCGGCCTGCCGGTGCGCTACCCGTGGGCGGAGGACTACCGGGGCCGGGCGGCGGTTGTCTACGGTCACACCCCGGTTCCGCAGGCCACCTGGCTGAACAACACCATCAGTCCCAACATCGCCCCACCAGCCACCGGCACACCTTGCCGCCAGCCCCTCATGCCGGTCGCGTAACAAGGCGAAACCGACAAAGATGCAGGTCAGGGCGCCGGTAGCGGCTCGGGCGCGTCGTCCGGCACCGGGGCCTCAAGCGGCGTCCGTGATGGCGGAATTGAAGGTTCCGTTTCCTGGGGAGCGTCTGGGGAGATCTTTTTCGCGTCTCCCTCAAACCAGCTCTGCATTGCCGACCTGCCCCGGCCATCCGCCTCAGGCATCATGTGCGCGTAGATCCGGAGCGTAATCGACGGATCCGCGTGGCCCAGCCACTTCGAGACTGACACAACCGACTCACGCGCGTCCAGCTGCACACTGGCGAACGTGTGCCGTAGCGAGTGGAAGCCCATCTCCCGGTCCTCCGCGTACCGCTTCACCGTGCGGAACCGGCCCGGCTTCCCCGCGATCGGCCGCTTCGTCTCCTCGGGCGGGGCGATGAGCCCGGCCGCCTCGAGCGCCGGCTTCCAGAAGGAGTCGTTGAAGTAGTCCCGCCGCCAGGCCCCGCCCCGTGCAGCAGTCAGCAGCAGCTCGAACGTCCGCGGTGCCCGCTCCTTCAGTTCCTTCTCCGTCTCGCCCTCTTCGGGGTCCCCCCATGGCAGGGTCACCGCCTTCGCCGGCCACCGCTCGAGGTGCTCCTTTACTCGGAGCAGCAAGTGTTGAGGCACGGGGACGGTGCGCGTCTTGCGGCCCTTCGGCAGGGCGAACACGAGTTTCGACCCCACCTTCTTTATCTGCCTCTGCACATGGATGACCTGCGCGTCGAAGTCGACGTCCTCGACTGCGAGCCCGAACACCTCACCCTGCCGCAGCCCCGCGCCGACACCGAGGTCTACGGCAAGCTGCACCCGCTCATCGATCAGCGACCGCACCAGCAGGACCCGGTCACGCGACCACGCGTTGGCCCGCGGTTCGGGGCGGGCCGGCGGGCGGACGGTCTTCTGGGAGCGGCAGTAGTTCTTGGTGATCCGCTCGTCGTCGACGGCGGCCTGCAGGATCGCGGAGAGCGAGCCCCACACGTCGTTGACGGTGCCCGGACCGAGCTGGGCGTTGAGTGTCTTCAGCCAGGCCCGCAGTTGAGGCGTCTTGATTCCGTTCAGGGGCTTCGATCCAAGGTGGGTAAGGATGTGGTTCCATACCTTGCCCTTGATGGTCGCCCTGGTGATCGGGTCGGGATAGTCCTGGTTGGGCCACCAGTGATCCTCGACGTACTCGCGCAGAAGCATGGCGCCATCGCGGGGATCGATGAACTCGCCGCGTGACGACTCGTGCTGGGCCTTGGCCAGCCACGCCTTTGCGCCGTTGATGCCCGTGAGCTTCTCGAAGCTGCGGTCCTTGACGCCTGGTACGCCGGCAACCCTGTACCGCTTGCCCTGCTCGCAGCGGTCCGTCGGGATCGTGCGCTTGCCGTCGGGGCCCTTCTTGTACCAGCGGTCCTCGATGTAGCCAGCCATGCAGTACCCCCTTGTTTTGCGCGTCAGACCAGGGCGTTGTCAGGCGAGTCCATGGTCACGATCTCACCCTGCCACAGCTGGAACCACTGGCCGCCTGCAAGGAACAGCTCTATAGGGGGGTTTACTGCGCGGGCGAGCTCTTCGGCGGTCAGGTCGGGGCAGACGTGCAGGCGGACGACGCCCTTGGACTCCCGGATATGGACGCCCTGGATGCGGTCGACGTCGGGATCCGGCTCGTACTGGACGGTGAGCGGGCTGTCGGGGGAGTTGGCGCTGATGATCTGGCCGCGCCAGATCTGGAACCAACCGCAGTTGCCGACGAACGCCTTCAGCGCCGCGTTGAGGGGGGTCAGGTATTCGTCGGCGGTGGCGCCTTCGCGGAGCTTGATCGTGACTCGCCCGCGGGTCTCTGTGATCTCGACGAGGTCGTCCGGCTTGAGGTCTGTCGTGGCTTCGTACACAACGCGCAGCATGCGCCCTCCCCTGGGTGCGGTGCGCGTGGGTGTAATGGGCCGAACGCGCACGGTTGTGGAAGGGTACGCCGCGTACACAGACCGCGACAATCCGTTCAAACGAATGTCTACTTAGGGACTTTTTCGGTCACGTGATGACGTGGCTGGGGCGAGCTCTACTGCTCGTTCTCGCGCCGATCCTGCTCAATCTCACGCCGCGCCTGCTCGTCCAACTCGATCATCCGACGCCAACGCCGCAGCTCAGACTCAGGCATGCCCGCAAGGTGGCTGACGATGATACGCACGTCGTCGTTGTAGCCGGCCAGCTCGGTCGCCTCATATTCCAGCCACTGTGCTGCGGCTGCGGCCTTGACGCGCCGCTCGCTCACGTTGAGGGCGATAGCGAGGGCCTTCAGTTGCAGCGGGCTCGGGGAGTTGGCCGGCGGGTTGGCGACGAGCCGCTGAAGGTAGGGCTTGGACAGCTTGGTCCCGGACTCCCGATGGACGGCCCGCTCGGACATTTTGGCGTAGGAGAGGCCGCGGTCGTTTGCGTCCTGGATGAGCTGCGAGAGCGCACCTCGGGGACTCGGCTCGTCCGTACCGGTTGCCCGGTCGGGGGCCGTTGCCGTCATGTCCTCTTCCTCTCGCGTCACGTCAGATACCAGGTGTCTCTGTAGGGGTCGGCGTGCTCGGGAAAAGTACCAGCTCAGTCCGTACAACCATCCTGGATCCGAGACAGTTCGTCTACAAGACGATGCTATCCAGCCAGAAATCATGCCGATACTCGACCCCGAATCGTCTCGGATCTGTAGACGAAACGGCTCCACTGTGCTTTCCTAAGTTGTGCAAGCAACCGCACCAATCGGGGGCAAAGTGAGTCGACGTGCAAGCAGACGCTGGACCATACGCAGCGTCGAAATCTTCAGGCACTACATGGACTTCCCGGGTCGAGGTCGATCCTTCTCGATCCGCGATCTGGCCGAAGAGTCAGGCGTCAGCAAGGGAGTCATCGAGAACCTCCTCGCTGGCCGGCAGGACAACGCCGACGTCGATGACGCCATAGCCCTCGCGGAGACGGTCGGCAGCGCGATCTTCCCCCTTTTCGCGCCCCCATCGTCTCCAGACCTGAGCCGAACGTCTCGTCCCCCAACCCCCACAAGTGAGGAATAGACCAATGCCGAAGAAGAACAGGACTCCGCCGAGGAAGCCGGAGAGCCCCCCGGAGGGCTGGCTCTGGAGCCAAGACGCCGCCGACTACCTCGGCGTCCACGTCGTCACCCTCAACGGCTGGCGCCGCGACGGAACCGCACCGAAGAGCGTCCTCCACGGACGCCGCCGCTACGCCTACAAGATCAGCGACCTCGATGCCTGGCTGAACGGCGACCGCGCCAAAGACGACCAGCCCCACCGAGCCCGCTCAGCCGCCTAGCGGCTTTGAGCCCCGAACCGCCGGGCTTCCACACACCGGCAGCCGGGGCCCCGCGGCCTAGCCGCGCGATCCACCCACACCATCCGAAGAGAAGGGCAGACCGTGCCTACATCATCCCTCAACCCCAACCGTGACGAGTACATCGCTGGCCTGCGCGAGCTGGCTGACTGGTTGGAGCAGCACCCGGAGTACGGCACCCCGGTCACGAGCCAGATGCTCTTGCCGCTGACCACGAACAGCGCGGTGGAGGATTTCGCCGCCGCCCATGGCCTGACCGTCGAGGTTGACGACGACGGCAACGCCTCGACCGACATCAAGTTCGGCCCGATCAGCTACCACGCCTACGGCTACGCGGACTTCAACAAGCATGTGAAGCAGCTCAACGAGCGCCGGGCCCGTACCTGGGCCGCCAAGAACGACATGGTCATCCAGCCCCGCGAGGGCGGTGACGAGTCGTGATCTCGATGCCGCTTCCCGACCGCCCGATGCCGACCCCGACAGATGTCCGCCTCTTCTCGGCCCGCATGGCGCCCGCGCACGTGGTGCAGGCGGCGGCCGACGCGGACCGTGCGGAGGAGTGGCTGGCCATCCCGTGCCTGCCGCTGAAGCCCGCGCAGATGGCGACTCGTGAGCGTGTTCTCGCCCAGTGGCACCGCGCGGACAAGGTGCTCGCCGCTTCCGCGCTGCGGCCCGTCCAGGCGACGGAGGTGCTGTCGTGACCGCCGACCGTCTGACACCGCAGCGCGAAGCCGAGATCCGGGAGGTAGTGGAGCACTCGCGCGGTTGGGCGGGAGCGCCTGCCACATACACGCGGATGCTGCACGACCTCCTCGCCGAGCTGGCCGCGGTCCGCAAGGAACGCGACGAGGCACGGGCCGCCAACCTGCACACGCCGCGGATCTGCGCGTGCGGTCACGGCCACCTCGCCCACACCGTTCCGGCGCCGCACTCCTGCTTCGCCTACGGCCAGACCTGCCCGTGCCCCGCGTACCGGCAGCTCCCGCACGACGAGGCCGTGGCCCAGCTCGACCGCAACCGGCAGGCCGCTGCCGACCGGGCGCGCGAGGACGAGGAGGCCGCCCGATGACCGCCGACATGCAGGCCCTGCCCGCCCGCCAGCGCGAGGCCGCCGCCGTGGAGGCGGAGCAGATCTGGGCTGAGCGGGACCGCCGTGTCGCCGCCCTCACCCTCCGCCAAGCCGCCGAACGCACCCACTCTCCGTCGGACCGGATCGGCGACTCCCTCGCCGCCTTCCTCGTCCGCGAGCAGATCCCGGTGTCCACCGACGACACCTACCCGGGATGGGTCGAGCACATCGCCGCCCTCCAAGCCGCCAACCGCAACGCCCGCAAGGAGGGCTCGTGAGCGCCTACCACATCACCGTGTTCCTGGACCGCAAGACCAACGTGCGCGGCACTGGAATGCCGAACCCGGTCCTGCATGTCGAGCCGGACGGCTGGCACGGACCCGGCGATGTCTCCTTCCAGATGCACCGGAACCTGACCGCCGACGAGCGGGTGAAGGTTGCTGAGGAGTTTCTGAAGAACGTCACCGCCTGGCGTGACCAGATCGTCGGCGAGGTCGAGCGGGAGCGCACGGCCGTCGACGAACTCGCCGCCGCCCGCGAGGAGATCGCCCGCCTCAAGGCCGCAGCCGAGGAGGCAGCGTGATGGCGACCGCACTGGAGCCCCTGCACGCGGATGACGTCGAGGCCGTCCTGATCCGCTTGGACGCCGACTACCGCACCATCTACGGCCCCGACCTCGGCTCCTGGTCGAAGGGGGTGCGGGGAGAGTTCTTCGACCTGTCCCGTTCCCGCCGCACGATGGACCACGAGGCGCACCCGCTGCACCCGCGGAGGGCGTCAGCGGCCCGTAGGCGCCGTCACCGTACCCAGCTCGCCTACCGCATCCACCGAATCGCGCCCGGCGCGGTGACGGTCCTGTTGACGCCGGTATGGAGCGATGTACACGGCCCGATGGAGCGCGTGTTCGTCGTCACCGCCCGCAACGCCGACGGCCAGCACCTGAAGCTGCCGCGCGGCGGCTCCCGCCAGATCACGGCGCTCGTACAGGGCGCCTTCCCCACCGCCGACTGGGACCGCACCCACACCTGGCGCGCCGACACCAACCAGCTCACCGGCTGGCAGGCACGGAGGTACGCGGCATGAGCGAGCAGGCCACTGTGTGCGCCGACTGCCGCGAGATGGCAGCAAACCGGGCCTGGGTGCTTCGTGCACTCGGACACGCGGACTGCGTGGCCGCGATCCGTGCCGAGCGACGCGCCGCCCTCCGATTCTGGATCCGCATCAACCCGCAGGGTTGCGTGACCGGCTCCGTGTACGCCTCCGCCTTGGGCGAGGACAGCACCGAGGGCGCGCACGCCGAGTTCGTCCCGGACCGGCCCACCCGCCTGTATGAAGCCGCGCACGGGTGGCGCCACGAACGCGTCGACCGGGCGGAGTGGAAGCGGCGTGCCGAGGACTGCCTCCTCGGCGAGTGCCAGCACCGGACGGCGGCGGCCTGATGGGCGGCCAGGAGCTCCGCCAGGAGTTCGCGGTCGGCCAGTCCACCACCCGCGAGATCCGCGCCGCGGCCGTGCATGTCGCCGACCGGATAGCAGCCGAACACCCGCACCCGCTCGACGACACCATGCCGAAGCTCGCGGGCCGGCTGCTCGCCAAGGACCCGATCGTCGCCGCCGGAATCCTCGAACTCCTCGACGCAATCGGGTTGCGCCCGGCCATGGGGAGGGCCTCGTGACCGCCCCGCTGCCGTCGCCGTACACCACGCCGCTCGCGGGCCGCCTGCTCGATGCCCTCGCCCGCCTCGCGATCCGCCTCCTCGGCCTCCACGAGGTCCAGCTCGAAGCCGACCTGATCGTCGCAACTGCCGCAAACCAGCGCCTGAAAGAAGGCCAGCAGTGATCACCACCACCGCCATAACGGCCGTCGAGCTCGCCGAGCTGATCGACAAGGCCGCCGCGGTCATCGCCCGCAACGGTCTCGCCAAGCGCTACCTGTACGACACGCGGCAGGCCGACACCGGACTCCCGCTCGACCAGTGCCGAGTCGACATCATCGGCGCCCTCAACGTGGCCGCCCACGGAACCCCCCGCTACGCGACCAGCCGCATCGTCTACGCCGCGGAACGCGCCCTCGAGCAGCGGATCGAGCACGCCTCGATCGTCACCTGGGTCGACCAGACGGGCCGCGACGCCGACGACGCCATCGTCCTGCTCAAGACCGTCGCCGCGGAGCTGCGGACGGAGGCGGCGATATGAGCATCACCGACTACCTGCCCCGCCTCGGACTCCTCGAGCGGACCACTCCCCGACACCGTGCGGTCGACGAGGTGGGCCGCCTCCGCCACCAGCTGGCCGGCGCCGAGATCTACATGGCCGGGCAGCGCGTGCAGATCGAGGACCTGGAGATCGAGCGCGACAACGCGACCGAGCGCCGGGACATCGCGGAGAAGGCCCTCACCCAGGCCGAGGCCGTCATCCGGCTCCGCGACCAGCGGATCGCCGAGCTGGAGCGGCGGCTGAACGTCGGAGTCCTCGCCGAAGCCGTCGTCGCCAAGACGCAGGAACTCGACTGCCGCAGCCTCCAGGAGCGCTTCGAGACCGGGCCCGTCCGCCGCCTCGGCGCCTCCCCACTCGCCGCCACCGACCCCGCGCACGTACCCGCCTGGGTGCGGATCGAAGGGAGGATCTCATGAACACCCCCGCTCTCCGCCTGCTGTCTCTCGGTGCTGGCGTGCAGTCGACCACCCTGCTGCTCCTCGCCGCCGAGGGGCGCCTACCGAAGCTGGACGGCGCGATCTTCGCCGACACCGGCTGGGAGCCCGCCGCGGTGTACGAGCACCTCGACCGCATCGATCGTGAGATTGCCCAGCCCGCCGGAATACCCATCTACCGCGTGGCCGCGGGCAACATCCGCCGCGACGCTCTTGACCCGGCGCACCGGTTCGCGTCGATGCCGCTGTTCATCAAGAACCCCGACGGCGGCGACGGCATGACTCGACGCCAGTGCACGGCTGAGTACAAGCTGAAGCCGATCAAGGCCAAGGCGCGGGAGCTGCTCGGCTACCCGCACCCCACCCCCGTACCGCGCGGCATGCATGCTGAGCAGTGGATTGGCATTAGTCGCGACGAGTTCGGCCGTGCCAAGGACTCCGGCATCCAGTACCTACGCAGCACCTGGCCGCTCCTCGACCTCGACGGCGCCGCCGACGGCCGCGAAGGCTGGACCCGCGACGACTGCCTCCGCTACCTGCGCGCCAACGGCTGGGCATCCACGCCGAAGAGCGCGTGCATCGGCTGCCCGTTCCACGGCAACGCTCAGTGGCGCGCACTGCGCGACACCTGCATCCGCTGCGGCCACCATCGTGACGAGCACTGGCGGATCCTGTTCCAGGCGACGCCTCGCTGCGGGCACCTGTACAACCCTAGCGCCGGGGACGACGTTCCGGCTGATGTCTGCGAGTGCTCCGGCTTCTACGCGCCCGAGTGGGACGACGCTGTCGAGTTCGATGCCGCCATCCGCTCCGGTAACGCCCGCGGCAACGCCAACGGCAAGCCCCTACTCGGCGAGGCGTACCTGCACCGCTCGCGCCTCCCGCTTGGCCAGGCGCCCATCGACCGGGTTACCGCGCACGAGTGGGGCAAGCAGCAGACCGACATCTTCGGTCAGATTGCCGACATTGAGCTCGAGGAGGGCGACCCCGACGGGTGCTCGCCCTGGACCTGCCGGTCTGGGCGGCCAGTCGAGGACGCCGCATAGACCCGCCGGGCCGCGCGGATGGCGAAGGCCGCCGGCCCGGCGACACCACCACAACCCAAGACCGGCGAGCGCGTAGAGACCCCCCGCTCCGCGCCGCCACCCAGGCCGCCGGCCCGCGGCCACCCCCAACCTCGGGCCGGCGGCCTCCACCCCGCACACCCAGAACCAGACATCACCCAGCACTACAACCACGGGAGTCACTCGTGAGCACTGAAATCGTCAAGGCCAGCCCCATACACCGCGGGGGCGGCGCGCTCTCCCTCGGCGAGATGAGCCCGCGCGACGCGTGGCTGTTCTGCGAGTCGCTCGCCGACACGCCCCTGCTGCCCGACGCCTACCGCAACCGGCCCGCCTCCGTCCTGTGGGCCATGGAGTACGGCCGCGCCCTCGGCCTCGACGTGGTCACCACCATCACCACGATCCACGTCATCAAAGGCAAGCCCACCCAGTCCGCCGACCTGATGCTGTCCCGGACCCGCGCGGCCGGCCACAAGGTCCGCATCCGGCAGGAGCCCGGCAAGTGCACCGTCAGCATCTGGCGGTCGGACGACCCCGAGTTCGAGAACGCCATCACCTGGACCTACGACGACGCCGTCACGGCCGGGCTCTGCGAGATGCGCAACGACCGCCCGTACTCCCGCAGCCAGAAGGGCGAGCCCCAGGCCTGGGAGAAGTACCCGCGGGCCATGCTGCGGGCGCGCGCCATCGCCGAGGCCGTCCGCTCGGCCTGCCCCGAGGTACTGCACGGCGCGATCTACACCCCGGAGGAGCTCGGCGCCCGCGTCGACGCCGAGGGCCTGCCGATGGAAGCCGAGGTGCAGCAGCTCCGCGTCGTCCAGGCAAACGAGCCCGACCCGTGGGCCACGCCCGCGCCGCAGCCCCAGACGGCAGCGCAGGGCCGCGACTACCTGAACGAGGCACGTGAAGCCGCCGACGCCGCAACGGTGCGGCAGATCTGGCAGCAGGCCAAGGTCGACGGCGCCGTGCCCGAGTACCTGGCGCAGATCGCCGAAGTCGGAAAGCAGAAGGCAGCGGCGGAACAGCAGGCGAGCGACACGACCAACGACGAGGACATCGTCGAGGGCGAGGTCGTGGCCGACTCCGACGCCGACCACGCCGCCGCGGTCGCCGAACTCCGCGCCGCCGCAGACGCCGCGAACCTCACCGACTTCGAGAAGGGCGCATACGGGGCCCTCGGCTGCTCCGTCGAAGACGCCTCCGCCAACGCGATCCGCGCCCTCGCCGCACAGATCCGCGGCGCGGCCTGACCCGCACCACACCACGGGCCGCCCCGCGGGAATCGGGGCGGCCCGCCCACCAGCAAACCACACCGGAGAAGCAATGGACCTCGCACAGCTCGCCCTCGAGGAGGCCGCCCTCAAGGCCCTCGCCGACACCGTCAACGACCGCCTGAAGGAGGTGAAGAACGCCATGCAGGAGCAGCTCGTCGGCAACGGGATCTCAAAGGTCACCGCCACCCTCCCGGACGGCACGAAGGTCGCCACGATCAGCCGCTCCGACGCCAAACCGGCGGCCGTCGTCATCGACGAGGACGCCTTCCTCGCTTGGGTCCGCAAGATCGTCCCCAGCGAGATCAGCACCCGCCTCGTCACCGAAGTCCGGCCCGCCTACCGCACGTCCGTCCTCGCGCAGATGACCGCGGCCGGCGTAGCGCGCGTCGTCGACACCGAGACCGGCGAACTCCACGACGTCCCCGGCGTCGAGATCAAGGCCACCCGATCCCTCAGCCACTCCGTGCGGCCCGCCACCGGCGGCAAGGAGGCCATCGCCGAAGCCTGGCGGACCGGCCAGCTCGCCCACCTCAACCTCCTGCAGCTCGAGGCCGGTGAGGCGTCGTGAGCTGGCACACCGAACCCCTCCTCGGCTTTGACCTGGAGACCACCGGCGTCAACGTCGAGACCGCCCGCATCGTCACCGCCGCCGCCGTCGACTACCAGCACGGCGACAGCGTCGACACCCTCCCCGACCGCGCCCGGATGTGGCTCGCCAACCCCGGCATCCGCATCCCCGCCGAGGCCACCGCCGTGCACGGGATCACGACCGAGCACGCGCGGGCCAACGGTCGGCCGGCCGCGCAGGTCGCCGACGAGATCGCCGACGTCCTCGCCGCGGCACTCACCACCGGCATCCCCGTCGTCGCCATGAACGGCCGCTACGACTTCACCGTCCTCGACCGCGAACTCCGCCGCTACGGGCTGCGCACACTGTGGGAGCGCGTCGGCAGCGAGACCTCGCCCGGCCCGGTCGTCGACCCGTTCATCCTCGACAAGCAGGCCGACAAGTACCGCAAGGGCTCCCGCAAGCTCGAGGCCCTCGCCGCCCACTACGGCGTCACCCTGGCCGCCGCGCACACCGCGGACGCCGACGCCCTCGCCGCCGTCCAGGTCGCCGTCGCCATCGCCGAGAAGTACCCGCAGCTTCAGGTCCACCCCGAGCAGCTGCACGTGTGGCAGGTCTGGTGGGCCAAGCAGCAGGCCGCCGACTTCCAGCAGCACCTGCGGAAGATGGACCGCCACGCCGTCGTCGAGGGCGAGTGGCCGCTGATCCAGCTCACCGAGGAACGGAAGCTGCGGGCCCTCCTCGCCGATCTCGCCGAGCGCTGGGCATCGATGGCGATCTGCGGCGACGACGCCCCCGAGATGGCACACGGCCGCGCCCACGCCTACCGCAAGGCCATCTCGGACGTCCGCGACGTCCTCCGGACCGGCCTCATTCCGCACGACCTGATGACCGACGCCGAGCTCGAGCAGCACGGCACGCCCGAGGAGTCCGCCTCATGACCGCCACCGTGCAGCCCGCCCTCGACGGCAGCGTCCCCGAGCAGCGGAAGACGAAGACCCGGCAGCAGGCCGAGAACTACGAGACGTGGCTGGCCATCGTCTGGCCGAAGTTCCTCGAGGCCGCCGCGACCGGCCGCACCTTCACCACCTACGAGATAGCCGACGCCCACCAGCTGCCCGACCCGCCGTCCCCGCAGGCGCATTGGGGCAGGTTGATGACCTTGCTGAAGGACGAGGGCTACATCCGCACCGCCGGATGGGCCTGCTCGGATCGGCCCACCGCCCACCACTCCGGCGTCAGGACTTGGCGCGGCACCGCCGCCGCGAGGAGGGCCGCCGCGTGATGAAGCCGTACTACGAGGACGACACCATTCAGCTGTACCTCGGCGACATGCGGGAGATCCTGCCCGCGCTGGGGGTCCGGGCGGACCTCGTCGTCGCCGACCCGCCGTATGCCGAGACCAGCCTCGCCTGGGACCGGTGGCCCGACGGCTGGCCCACCCTCGCCGCCTCGGTCGCCAACTCGATGTGGTGCTTCGGATCGATGCGCATGTTCCTCGACCGGGCAAGTGAGTTCGCCGACTGGAAGCTGTCGCAGGACGTCATCTGGCAGAAGGCCAACGGCACCGGCTTCGCGACCGACCGCTTCAAGCGCGTCCACGAGATCGCGACCCACTGGTACCGCGGCGACTGGGGCAGCGTGCACCACGACACCCCGCGCGTCACGTACACGGGTCCGGACAAGCACGCCCGCCGCCGTCAGCCCCACGGGCAGCACACAGGAAAGATCGGACAGTCGTTCTATGCGGACGACGGCACCCGGCTCATGCGGTCCGTGCTCGACGCCCCGTCCGTCCGCGGTGGCCTGCACCCGACCGAGAAGCCGACAGAAATCTTGCGGCCACTGATCGAGTACGCGTGCCCGCCAGGAGGCCTGGTCGTCGACCCGTTCATGGGCAGCGGCAGCACGCTCGACATCGCCCGGCTCACAGGCCGCCGCGCGATCGGTATCGAAGCCCACGAGCCCTACGCCGAAGCCGCCGCACGACGCCTGGACGCCCTCGTCCTGCCCCTCGAGGGAGGTGCCGCCTGATGGACACCGTCCTCTTCGCCGCCTGCCTGATCGCCACGCTCGCCGCCGCGGGATGGGCCTACGCCCGCATCACCCGGCCCGGGAGGCGGCGATGACCCTCACCGACTGGGCGATCGGACACCCCGCCTACGCCGCCGTCCCGATCCTCGCCGCTGAAGCCGTCGCGCTCCTCGCCGCCTGGTGCGGTCTCTGGGCCGCCGTCTACGGCCTCGGCCAGTGGCGGGTACGCCGCGGCATCCGCCGCCTCGAGCACTACGCCAACCACCCCGGCGTCCGCGCCGTACACGACCAGCCGGAAGGAGACCAGCTGTGACCACCGAGCACGTGGCCCACTACGCCTGCTACCGGCGCGGATGCCGCCGCGACGAATGCCGGACCGCCGACCGTAAGTACCGCAAGCAGTACGAACTCCGGCGCCTCAGCGGCATCCCCGCCCACATCCCCGGCCCGGTCGTCGCAGCCCACCTCCGCCTCCTCACCGACAGCGGCCACACCATCCGCGGCATCTCCGGCCAGGCCAACGTCTCCGAGCGGGCCATGAACTACATCCTCAACGGCCAGGCCAAGGTCACCCGCCCCAAAGCCCTCGCCCTGCTAGCAATCCAGCCCCTCAACGAGGCGCCTCGCGTCGACCCCATCGGCTCGATCCGCCGCATCCAAGCCCTGGCCGCCATCGGATGGCCGATCATCTGGACCGCCGAACAGAGCGGCTACCACCCCTCCTACCTGTTCAACATCATCGCCGGGCGCGTTCACTCGATCCCCCGGCACGTAGCCCACCGGTTCACCGTCCTCTACCGCGAGTACAGCCACCAGGCCGGCCCCTCCGGATTCACGCGCAGCGTCGCCCGCCGCAACAACTGGCACGGCCCGCTCGCCTGGGACGCCATCGACGACCCGAACGAGCAGCCCGAGATCGTCGTCGACCGCGTCCTCAACTTCCACGAGCGGGCCAAGCTGCGCCGCGAGGAGATCGAACACCTCGCCTGGTGCGGCCACGAACCCGAGCAGATCCGAGCCCGCCTCAACAACGAGGTCTCCATCGCCACCGTCCGGCAGGTCGTCCAGGAATGGCGCACCGGCCAGAAGCGGCAGCGGAAGGCGGTGGCCGCATGAACGGCAACCGCGACTGGCGGACAACCGCAGCCTGCCGCACGGAAGACCCCGAGCTCTTCTTCCCGCAAAGCGCAGAAGGCCCCTCGGTTCTCGCCGCAGAGAAGGCCAAGGCCGTCTGCCGACGCTGCCCCGTCATCACCAGCTGCCTGCAGTTCGCCCTCGACGAGAACATCCCCTCCGGCATCTTCGGCGGCCTCACCGACGGCGAACGCCGCAGCATCGACCGCGCCGTCCGCCGCCGCAACGCCACCCAGGCACAGATCGAGAAGAAGGCGGCCACCGCGCGCCAGCCACGACGCGAGCGAACCCTGCAGACCCTCTTCGAGGACAACACCGTTCGCCTCTCCGGCGGCCACCTCGCCTGGACCGGCAAGGCGCAGGTCTGGTTCGAAGGACGCCCCTACACGCCAAAGAAACTCGCCTTCACCGTCAACCGCGGACGCGAACCGGAAGGCCGCGTGCTCAACGACTGCGGCAACAGCGAGTGCGTCCTACCCGCCCACGTCGCCGACGACGCGGAGCGGATGCGCTGCGGAACCCGGTCCGGCTACCAGCGGCACCTGAGAGAACGCACCGGCATCTGCGCGCCATGCCGGCAGGCCAACACGGACGCCGACAACCGGTTGCGCCGCACCGGCACCAGCAAGGCGGCGGCATGAGCGAGCAGCAGCAACCCGCCGCGCTCACCCCGCCGCCGTACCCGAAGAACACGCCACACGAATGCGGCACCGGCAACCCCATCTGCGGCAAGCCGGCCCGGCTGTACGCGGTCGGGTGGCGGTGCGAGATCCACAACCCCGCCGCCTGGGCTGCACGACAAACCGCAGACGACGCCGCCGCCTGACCGCGGCCCGCCCCGCACACGCCGGGCCCTAACCGGCACACGACAAAGCCCCGCGCCTCTGCGCGGGGCCCGGAGGGAGGAGGAGAGATGCGATCAGGACTCGGCAGCATCGAGGCGGCGCTGGATGGCGGCGTGCCTGGCTTGCTGCTTGCGCCAAGCGGCGACGCGGGAGTGGACATGCCGGCGGATGTCGTCGGCGCGCGACGTGCCCTCCTCCGCGCACAGCTCGCCGTATGCGGCCCACATGTCGTCCTCGATACGGACCATGCGGCCGGGCGTCCCCTTCGTCGTCATGTCGCCAGCGTAGCTGACCGTGCACTGACTAGGCACCAGCACCTCCAAGAGTGTGTTGCGTATGTGTTGCGGGTGACTATACACCCTGAGGTAGGATCAAAGGGCATCCAGGGCACCGAACCCGCCTTGCAGAAGCCTCCATGAGGGCTGTCCAAAACCAGTCATGACCAGGCGAGACACCCTCCTCGAGAAGAGATCCGCGAATGCCAAGCCGGTTTGAGTTCGAACGCGCGATCAGGCGCAGTGGCCTGCCGCCTCTGGCGCGGCTACTCGCCCTGACCATGGCCACATGGGCTGACGTCGAGACCGGCCGTATCGCCTCCCGCAACCAGCCAGCCCAGTCGGTGCTGCTCGAGGCCACCGGGCTCTCCAAGTCCGCGTTCCTCTCGCACCGGAAGACCCTCCTGGAGGAGGGCTGGCTGCAGTGCCTGTCACCCGAGCGAATCAAAGCCCAAAAGGAGCACGCCCAGAATGTCTACTCGATCCATATTCCAGACGGTAAGGCTGGGTCGGCAGGCGACCTAGCTAAAACGGACAAGCCGCGCGGTAAGCGACGCGAACCTAGGTCGGGAGACGACCTAGACCTAGGTCGCCAGGCGACCCAGCCAAATGGGGCAGAAGGCGCTAAGTCTGGATCGGACCTAGGTCGCCAGGCGACCACAAGAGTCTTTCCTTCCTCTACTACTTCCTCCTCTCCCACGCCGGACGGCGGGGAGGCAGGCAACGAGGAACGGATCCCGGACGCCTTCGCCTACTGCCAGCCGCTCATCACAGCCATGACAGACGCCGGACTCGACGTCTCCTGGCAGATGACCGCCGACGACTGGCAGTCGATCGCTCGAGTCCTTCAGCGAGCCGGCGTCGAACGGATGGTCAAGTTCGCCCGCGGCGCCAAGTCCCGAGACCCGATCCGCTTCGCGACCTTCTACCTCCGGGCTGGCTGGCTCGGACTGGCACCCAAGAGCACCAAGCCGGCCCCGCAGCCCACGCACCTCCGCCCCCTGCCCGACTGGTGCCAGGACCCCGACTGCGACGAACTCACCCGCCTGCGCCAGGTCGAGGACGCCAACGGCCTCCGCTCCCTGCGCCCCTGCCCCGAATGCCATCCGAACCGTAAGGAATCCGCAGCGTGAACGACTTTGACCAGCCCGACGACTTCGAGCGCACACCACCCCACGACCTTCAGGCCGAGCAGGCCGTGCTCGGCAGCATGCTCCTGTCGCAGCACGTCATCGACCGGGTGATCGCCATCGTCGAGCCCGGCCACTTCTACCGCCCCGCCCACGCCACGATCTTCACCACGATCACCGACCTGTACGGGCGCAGCCGCACCCCCAAGGTCGACCCCATCACCGTCGGCGATGAGCTCACCCGCACCGGCGACCTCGCGAAGATCGGCGGATCCGCATACCTCCACCACCTGGTGTCCGCGGTCCCGTCCACCGCCCACGCCGAGCAGCACGCCGAGATCGTCCGCGACAAGGCCATGCTCCGCACGGTCATCGAGACCGCCAACCGGGCCGCCATCCGCGCCTACACCCAGCAGGACACCGCCACCGAGATCCTCGACGACGCCATGGCCGAACTCCAGGGAGCCGCCACCGGCGCCTCACCGCTCGAGGTCAAGCTGTCCGTCGGCGACCGGTGGGCCGCGTTCATCGACGAACTCGAAGCCGGCAAAGACCCGAACGCCCTCGACACCCCCTGGCACGACCTCAACGACGTCGTCGAACTCAAGCCCGGCCAGCTCGTCACCGTCGGCGCCGCTACCGGCGGCGGCAAGTCCCTGTTCGGCATGAACCTCGCCGCGCACGTCGCCCTCACCCGCTGCCGGCCCGCCCTCGTCGCATCCATGGAGATGGGCGGCAGCGAACTCATGGCCCGCCTCACTGCCTCCGAGGCCATGGTCGATCTCGACCGGCTCGTCCGCCGCAAGCTCAACGACCACGACTGGGCGAAGGTCATCAAGGTCTCCGACCGGATGCAGAACGCCCGGAACTTCATCCTCGACGACTCCCCGAACCTCACCCTGTCGAAGATCCGCGCCCGGCTCCGGTGGATGGCCAGCCACGGCCAGCCCGCCGCCATGGTCGTCGCCGACTACCTCCAGCTGATGACCCCCGAGGGCTCGAGCAGCCAGGCCAACCGGGCGCAGGAAGTCGCCACGATCAGCCGCGGACTGAAGCTCATGGCGATGGAGTTCGAGATCCCCGTCATCGCGCTCGCCCAGTTCAACCGCAACGCCGCCGGCCGCGAGCCGACCGTCACCGACTTCAAGGACTCCTCGGCGATCGAGCAGGACTCCAACGTGATCGTCCTCATGCACAAGCCGCCGACTCCCGATCCGGACGACCCCGCGACCAAGGACCTGAAGGACCGCACGGGCGAAATCGACCTGATCGTCGCGAAGAACCGCAACGGCATCTCCGGCCGGATCATCCCGCTCGTCTTCCAAGGCCACTACGGCCGCCTGCAGTCCATGACCCGCGACTACTGACAAGGAGAACCCGTGATCACCTGGCCTGAACTCGCAGACGCCGAGCCGCGCTTGCGCGACCTCGAGCAGGACGTCCGCGCCGAAGCGGAGAAAGCGGAGGCCGACCCGACGTGGTCGTTCTCCCGCTACTGGTCGTACACCCTGCGCCCCGCCATCCAGACCCTCGTCGGCTGGGAGCGCGACACCGGCGCCCACCCCCACCTCCACACCGAAGAGGCCTGGCACGCCGCGATAAGCCACCTGATCGGCCTTCTGCCGGAGGGCGAAGGGGCGTGGGCGTCGTGAGCGAGCTCAGCGTCGAGGACATCGCCGAACTCCGGAAAGACCCCGCCAGCTTCCGCGACTACCTGCGCCACATCACCGGCCGCGAAGTCGCCGACACCCCCAAGCCGGCCGCGCTCGCCGCGGTCCCGGAGCCCGCCTATCGGATCACGCACACCGGCGGCTGGCCCCTCGGCACCGCAGCGTCGGGCCCCACCCCGCCGCCGGATCGGTGCAGCTGCGCCAAGTGCGGCGGCAACCCGGCCAGCCAGCAGCAGCACCGCGACCAGCCCGCCGCCTGAGCCGCGGCACAAAGACCGCCGCCCCCCGCCTGACCGCGCACGTTGACCCGCGCCCGCCCGCCCGGGCGGCACACACCACCGAGGAGACACACCGTGATCGAGCCCTACTACCGCAGCGCCGACGGTGACGTCGCGCTGTACCTCGGCAAGATGGAGGAGGTCCTACCCCAGCTTGGCGTGCGCGCTGATCTGATCGTTGCCGATCCGCCGTTCGGTGAGACCTCCCACGACTGGGACCGCTGGCCGGAGGGCTGGCTGGACATAGCTGCCCAGTACGCGAACGGCATGTGGTGCTTCGGCAGCCAGCGCATGTTCCTCGACCGGGCGGCCGAGTTCCGGGCCGCGGGCTGGAAGCTGTCCCAGGACGTGGTCGGCCACGACGAGGACGGCGAGCCGATCACCGGCGACGTCAACGTCGTCTGGGAGAAGCACAACGGCTCCGGATTCGCCCGCGACCGGTTCCGCCGCGTCCACGAGCACGTCCTGCACTGGTACCGCGGAGTTCCGTGGGAGGAAGCCCACCAGGACGTTCCGCGGGTCCCGTACAGCGGCCCGGACAAGTCGGCGCGTGGCCGCAACTCCCGTACCCCGCATACGGGCACGATCGGTGCCCACACCTACGTCGACGATGGCACCCGCCTCATGCGGTCGGTCATCAAGGTGGCGGCGGTGCGTGGTCAGCGTCGCCACCCCGACGAGAAGCCGCTGCCGCTCCTCGACCCGCTGATCGCCTACGGCTGCAAGCCGGGCGGGCTCGTCATCGACCCGTTCGCTGGGAGTTGCTCGACGTTGGAAGCGGCACGCCGCTCTGGTCGCCCCGCGATCGGGATCGAGGAGCGCGAGCTGTATGCCGAGAAGGGCGCGCTGCGCCTCGACGAGCCGTATGCCGCCGAGCTCTTCACCCCCGCCGCCCGGTCCGTTCCCGCCGTCTGAGGAGTCACACGCCATGAGCCAGCGCGCGTCCTGCCTCGGCCAGATCGAGCTGCCCATCTGGCCCGATCCGGCCCCCACCCTCACCAGCTGCGCCTGCACGCCGCCTGTTCGCCGCCCGTGCGGCCACTGCACCCACTGCGACACCTGCCTCGACTGCGGCCAGTGCGCCGGGTCGGGACACGACCACGAATGCGAGGACTGACATGGACTCGATACAGCACGCGCTCGCCGACTTGCGGGCCATCACCACCACCGAGCCGATCGCCCCGGCCGCACCGGAGCCGGCAACGCCCGCCTGCTGCACGGGGGACCGCCGCGGCTACCAGTGGCATCAGCGCAATGGCGTCCCCGCCTGCAAGGAGTCGAAGGCCGCGAACACGGACTACATGCGGCCCTACATGCGGGACTACGACGCCCGCACCGGCCGCCGCGGCGGGAAGCAGCGCCGGGCATCGGCCGGCAAGCGCGCGGCGTGACCACCTCGACCATGCAGCGGCCCGGGCGTGCTCCTAACACGCCCGGGCCTGCCGGAAACCGTACCCGAGCCACCACCTGGAGGACTCCGATGGCCCGCAGCCACAGCATCACCTGCGCTTACGACGACTGCCCCGAGTGGTCCACCGTCGCCAGCCTGAAACCCGCCACGCGCGAGCAGATCGCCGCCGAGCATCGCGCCCGTCTCGCCGTCGACGGCTGGACCGATTTCGAGGGCCGCGACTACTGCCCCGACCACACCCCGACCGGAGTTGCCCGATGAACCAGACCGACCCGACCGCCGTCCTCGCCCGCATCCGGCAGATGGCCGACTACTGGGAGCAGAACCTCCCCGAGGTGATCCGAACCCCGGCCGTTGTGTCCGCGCTTCGTGCCGCGATGGAGCCCGCCACCGCGCCTGCCACCGTGGTGTCCCCGCCGACAGACCGGGCCGCGATCATCGCCGAAGTCCTCCCTGACTGGGAGGCCATGTACGAGCCGGGCAACGTCTCCGACTACCTGATCGGCTACGCCAACGACGAGCACGCTGCAAAGGGCGCAGCAGAAGCGTGGATGCGTTCGCAGGCCGAGGTGACCGGACGCCTGGAGTGGGTGCCCGATGAGCGGCTCGCGACCGGCCGGTACGACCGGTGGTTCGAACTGGTCGAGCGTCATGACGACGGTGTCGACACCGGTCCGGGCATCGTGGTGCGGCGCCGTCTGGCCGTCGAGGCGCACGACACCGGGACACAGCAGCCGACTGAGCGCTGTGCCCACTGCACGCACCCGAAGAGCGACCACGACGGCCGAGCCGACCACCGCGCCAAGTTCTCGCCGCTCGTCGCCGGGGAGCCGTGGTGCCACGCCTGCAACGCCGCCTGCGACTACGCCCCTGTGGCGCAGCAGCCCGCGGCAGTGGCCTACGGAGACGGCAAGGGCCGCACCTACTGCCTGCGCTGCGCCCACGCGGTCGGCGCGGACGTCCCGCTCACCGCCAACGACGTCGACCACTGGGAACTGTGCCCGAGCTGCGGACGGCACGTCGTCGACGTCGCCCGAGCCGCCGAGCAGCAGGCCGCGGCAGCCGACGGCGAGGCGGCGTCGTGACGCGCCGCGCCCGCTTGATCGTGGACTTGGAGGTCGACGAGTCGACGGATCCGCGGGATGTGGTGCCGGTGGCGCGGCTGCGGATCGGTGACGGCCTGGAGGGGTGGGCGGCGGTGCGCCGTGTGCGGATCAGCGGGAGTGTCCGGGACGTCGACGAGGACCCGTCGTGATCGCCCAAGCGGCTCTCGTGGCTGTGGCGGTGGCTCTGGCGGCGAGTCTCGCCACCCCCGCGGCCCCGTCACGGCGTCGCAGGGGCCCGTCGTGGGCCTACGGGCCGATCCGGGCCCGGTTCCATGCGTGGCGGCGCGTTCGGGGCTCTACGGGGCGCCTGGGGTCCTCGTGGGCGCGCGAGCCGGGCGACAACCCTCCGAAGCTACCGGCGAGTTAACTCCCTGAGCCCTTCAACCCCCACCTTCGCCGCTCACCCTCACCTCCACCCCATCGGCCGCCACAGGCCACCCCAGCCCCCGTAATGAGGCCCAAATGCCAGACACCGAAGACCCCTGGAAGCCCACCCGCACGGAACGAGGCCACCGACGCACCGGACCCGGCGGCCTCACCCCCGAGCAACTCGCCCTCGCCGACGACCTCCACACCCGCGCGCTCGCCCTCCGCGCCGCCTCCGAGGAGGGCCTGTCGATCCGGGAAGCCGTCGCCCTGGCCGCCGTTCAGCTCGGACTCGAACCGCCGCGCACCGAGGGGGAGTCGTGAGAGGCCCCCGCACCGACAACCTCACAGTCTCCCGAGCCGTCGGCGCCCGCGTCGCCGCCCTCCGCAAAGCACGCGGCCTCTCCCAGCGCGCCCTAGCCAGCGCAACGGAACAGACAGGCAAGCCGGTCGGGTTCAGCACCATCTGCCGCATGGAGAAGGCCGCCACACCCGGCGCCTCCCCGGTAGCGATCTACGTCGATGACGTCGTATCCCTCGCTGCCGCCCTCGGCGTCACCGTCCAGCAGCTCATCAGCGCGCCCAAGTGCGACGCCTGCATGGACAGCCCGCCGCCCGGCTTCGCCTGCCGCACCTGCGACGCAACCGCCTGATCCCGCAACCGCCCCGCCGCCCCCGACACCGGGGGCGGCCCACCCGGAAGGCACCCGCCATGACCCAGACTGTCCAACTCCCGCCGCCCAGCCCCGCCCTCACCGTCCACCAGGCCGCCGCCACCCTGCGTCGCGTCGCCGAGTGCGCGCAGACGGACCTCGCCACCAGCGACTACTGGTCCGGCTACGACAAGGCCACCGCGTGGCGGGACGGGTTCGCCAACGGCTTCGGCGGCCCGTGCTCGGACCTCGTCGCCCTGTTCCCGCCGGGCTTCGCGCTCGAGTTCGCCGACTGGCTCGACGCGGTTGCCTCGGCCGCCGCTCGGCACGGCGCGCCCCTCCCGACGCTCGCGCTCACCGCCGCCCAGAAGATCAACGGCGGTGCCCGATGACCGACAAACCGAAGCCCCGCCGCCTAGCCCGCGAGCTCCTCACCCCGCAGTCCGAGCATCTGCTCGCCACCCGCTACGCCGGGCAGGTCCGCGCCGTCGTCATCGAACGCGCCCTCAGCCGCATGGCCGCCGACGACGAACAGGCCGAGCGCAAGCCGCAGTGGCGGGGGAGGCAGGCGTGAGAGCCGCCCTCACCGCCCGGCAGCGGGAAGTCCTCCGTCTCACCGCCGCCGGCCACACCAGCGCTCAGGTGGCCCGGCGGCTCGGGATCAATCCGACGACAGTGGCCCGGCACCTCGGCGAGATCTACAAGACGCTCGGCGCGAACGACCGCGCCCACGCCGTCGCGCTGGCCATCTGGCGCGGCGACATCACCCTCGCCGACCTCGCCCACATCGCAAGCAAGGAGACCGCCGCATGACCGACCAGCCCATCCGCAAGGGCCTGCTGCCCACCACCCCGCCGAGGGAGTGGGAGTTCCACACCGTCTACGGCGCCCGCAAAGAGGGCGAAGGATGCGCCCTGTTCCCCGGTGACACCGGTCCGGTCGTCGTCCGTCGCCGCGTCACCTACGGCGACTGGGAGCCCGTCCGCCCCGACCACTGGGCAGACGAGCCGCCGACAGACTGCAGCGCCGCCACCCCCGCCCCGGCGGACGACCCGCTCCGGCAGCGGATCGCCGCGGAGGTCGAGAGCGAGGTCTACGCCTACCGCGAGCGCACCATGTGGTGGGAGGAGACCGGCGGCGTCACCCAGGAGATCGCCCGGCTCGCCACCCGCGGAGCCCTCGCCGTCGTACAGGCCGAGCTGGACCGGCTCGCTGCCCTGCTCGATGCCGAGTCGCGGACCCTCGCCGAGGTCGACGAACGATGCGACCGCTACGCAGCCGCCCTCGTCCGGGCCGACAAGAACACCGCAGAGCTCCGCGGCGAACTCGACCGCGCCGAGGCCGAGCGGGACCGGCTCGCCCGCCTCGCCAGGGACCGCGCGGACCGCATCGACGACATCAACTTCGCCCGCGCCAGCCTCCGCACCCGGCTCGCCGAGCAGGAGGAAGAGACGATGCGGCAGCACGAGCGCGCCAAGGAAGCCGAGGCCGCCATCGCACGCGTGCGGAAGCTGCTCACGGACGACCCGAGCGGCATCTTCAGCGACGACGAGATCCGCGCCGCCCTCCAGCCGCCCGCGCCCGCCCACGACGCTGCCCCGCTGGCATGCGAGGACTGCCTGACGGGAGCGCACACGCCGAACGCCCACCGCCGACAGCCGGGGGCGAGCAGTGACTGACCGCCTGTGCGGGCTGCCGCACTACGACCACCCCGAAACCCTGTGCACCGAGCCCGCCGGCCACTACAAGCCGGGCTGGGACCCGCACGCCGGACCACTCATCATCGACGGCCGCCACTGTGGCGGCGTCGCATGGGACGAGCCCGCGCCCGCCCACGACGCCGGGCCCAGCGTCGCCGAATGCGCCGACAACGGGGCCACCGATGGCTGACCGCTGGACCGCTGACGAGCTCCCCGGCCTGCTGTGGGAGCCCGACCACACGCCGGCCCGCACGCTGGACATGCGGGCCGCGGAACGCCTCGACCTGTGGGCCTGCGGGCTCACCGCCTGGCAGCTCCACACCATGACCGACTTGAAGATCAGCGAGGAATACCTGTGACCGGCAAGATCTACGCCCCGTGGACGCCCGAGCAGGTGTCCGCCCTCAACCGCTTCCAGCAGCGGGGCGGCATGCACCCGTTCACGTGCGGCAAAGACCACCACAGTGTGCGCGTCGTCCTCATGGCCCACCGGGACGGCTGGCACTGCTCCGACCCCGAGTGCGGCTACCGGCAGGACTGGGCGCACGCCTTCATGGCCGACCCCGACGCCTGGCCCAAGCCGTTCTGGGAGCGGCGCGGGCCGGCGCCGGAGGAGACGGACACCACCCCACTATCCGCGCGGCTCGCACGGCTGGCCGCAGCGAAAGAGGCGCTCCGCGAAGCCGAGAAACGGCAACGGGCAGAAGCCGCGGGCCTCACCCGGGCCGACGAGGACGAAGCTGGCGACGCCTACGAACAGGCAGTCCGGCGGGTCGAATCCAGCGGACCCCGGCCCGAGCCGGCAGCGACCGAAGCGACCGACGATCTCCCCGACCCATCATGGTCCGTGCGCTGCCGCCCACCAGGCTGCAACGCCCAACCCGGCGAACGATGCCGACGCCGTGACGGCAGCATGTCGACCGTCTCGCACGGCGAACGGTGGCGGGAATACGACCGGCAACAAGCCGCGCGACCCGCCCCGGCAGCGACCGAAGCGACCGGCACCCCGGACACGATCACCGACCTGGCCTACCTGCGCGAGCAGTACGCGGCGGTGATCCGGCGCTGGTGGGACGCAGACGACGGCGGCGCAGAAGAGATCGCCGACGCCGTCCTCGCCGTCCGCGACCGGCACCTCGCCCAACTCCGGCAGCGGTTGGAGCTCGCCGACGAGATCCACCGCAACCAGCTGGACCAGCCCCAGGAGCAGCCGTGACGCGCCCTGTTCAGCCTCGCCTGCCCGTGACCGCGTGGACGCTCGCCGTCCTCCGACGCTGCTACCGAGGCGAGAAACCCGAACACGTCCTCGAACGCGCCGCCCGCATGCTCGCCACCGCCGACGGCCACCTCCACCCCGACGGGCGCATCAAAACCGGCGCCAGTGGCAGACCAGCAGGAAGGCCGTCGTGACGCCGCCGCCCCCGTCTCTCAGCCCGCGGGAAGTCGAGTACCTGCAGTGCCTGGCCCAGGGCGACACCATCCAGGAGATCGCCCGCAGCTGGCACTACGAAGAGAGCGGCGCCCGCTCCATCGGAGAGCGGATACGGAAGAAACTCGGCGCCAAAACGAACACACAGGCCGTGTTCATCGCCTGCCAGCTGAAGATCCTCGAACCCAACCGCCGCCACGGCGACCACGCCGGATACGCCGCCCACAAGTACCGAGGCGAAGAACCCTGCGACCTGTGCAAGGCCGGGGAGCGGGAGTACCGGAACGTCCGACGCGGCACCCGGAAGGACACCGCGGCATGACGAAACCCCCGCCGATGAGGCGGGGGCTCGTGGTCAATCCGTTTGCCTCGGGTGGCCTGTCGTCGCCTTGGTTACCCAGCAGGTCAAGGCGTTGAGGTCGTACAGGTACCAGACACGGCCTCCGCCTGTGACCTCGATCTGCCACTGCGGGTAGGTCTTGCCGTTCCGCACCCCGGTGGCCAGCTCGTACTTCAGCGGATGGTGCCTCTTGTTGTGCACCGCCGGAGCTGGGCTCCTGCGCATCAGTTTCCAGGCGTCCAAGGTGGGTCCTGGGGCCTGATTCATCAGTTCGGTCCAGCCGTCAGCCGCTGATCGGTTAGCGAACTTGATGTGGTACTCGCCCTTTTCCGGTGGCGGGGGTACGGGATCGCCCTTGCCTAAACTCACTCGCCGGCCACCTCCGGAGCGGGGACATCGCCATAGTCGCCTTCACCATGGTCCGCGGTGAGGGCAGCGTACAGTTCGGGGTCGGCGTAGATCTCTGCCGTGTGCTTCCACTCCGTGATCACCTGGGCGATCGGCTCGACCGTCCCGAGTTCGGTGCTGGCTCGTGCCGTCTCTACGAACTCGAGGAGGAACTCGCGAACGGCCCCGTCGGGCAGGAAGCGGACCCACGGGAAGGCCTCGGGGAACACCTGGGTGAGCAGGTCTACCGCTTCGGGGCTCTCCTTCATGAGCGCCACGAACATGCGTGTGGTCGAGTCGACGACCTGGACGACCTGGTCTGCCCGTGCCGCGGTCGTCAGGTACAGGTCTTCTTCGTCGCGCCGGTGCAGGCGCAGTCCCTTCCGGGCGCTGACCTGCATGCGGGCGACGGTGTCCTTGGGCTTGTTGATCAGCTCCGAGAAGTTCGCTTCCGCAGGCATCGTGGTCATAACTTTGAAGGTAGTTTCAAAGTCTGCCGTTGTCCACCGTTGAAAGCCACTGGCTGCCAGCGTTCACCGTTACGAGTCATTGCGTGCCGCCGACGTACATCACGGCTCGTTCCGTGCCGCCGACAACCGTCACGCCGACATCCCACGGGGCTACGAGATCGCAGACCGTCCTCAGAACCGTCCCGTGCAGGCCAAGCAGATCTGCGCCGTACTCCAGTCCGCGAGCGACGCCTGGTACGCCGTCACCTGCTGATGGTGGAACGCCCCGAACGCGAGACCCCCGACCGCCACCAGCAGGCCGAGCAGCACCGCGCCCGACACGAGCAGGGCGATCCCGCCGGCCACCGCCAGCAGCGCCACCCAGTACCGGCCCTCAACCGCAGTCGGCGGCGCGTAACGGGCCTGATGCGGAGACTCTGCGGGCAGCGCCTCCCAGTAGTGGGAGAGCTTCTCGACATTCATGGACTTGCACCCCGGACACTGCACCTTGAACCCCCAACGCCCGCATGACAGTTGGCGGCAGATTCCACCGGACGGCGCGCCCCAGCAAGCCGAACGGGGACCGATGTGAGCGGGCTCACCGGGAACACGAAAGCGGAGCCTCACCAGGCACTTTGGTGAGGCTCCGGTAGCCGGGCGGCTACAGACGGGAGGCTGCTGCGGGTACCTGTCCGTCGAGTAGCTCAATCTCGATTGCCAGGGCGCCGAGCGCCTCCTTCTCAGGCGGGTAGATCGCGCGAATGTTCGCGAGCTGCTCCTCACGGCTCGCCGCCGGGTTCACGCGCGCCGTGCCCTCACCGTCGAGGAGCGCCTCAAAGTCCGGATACTCGGCCACCCGCAGCACCCGGACGTCGCACGCCTCGTCGGTGCCCTTGATGTGGAACGTGATCGTGTCTCCCGCGGCCATGTCGTCGAAGCGCGGATACCGCACCCGGACCTCGATCGTCTTGAGGCCAGCGGCCACAAGCTCGAAGGACTGCCGGTACAAGTTCAGATCATGTCGGCGGGCGGTTCTGATGTTACTCATGGGGTCGTAACGCTCCTTGTCGGTGCGGACATGAGGCGGCCGAGTTCGCCGGCCGAGTACGAGCGGAAAAAGTGCCGCGGGTCGGAGAGAAGTACGGCAGCCATTTCGAACAGCCGGTCGGCGTACTCAGACAACGAGCCGGGCCACATCCGGGTATCCAACATCCATGGCGCGGAGCCGGCGGGCAACTTCGCGCGCCCCTCTCGGATGAGCGACTTGGACAGCTTCGCCCCGGTGTCCGTGACAACTTGCGGGCAGAACAGCCGGGTCGGGAGCTGGCCCGCCGTCAGCCCGATTGCGGCCAGGGCGTTGTCGACGAGGACCGACCCGAAGATCCAGTCGCCTCCCTTCACCATCACGCTCAACCGTTCCCGGTCGGCGATGGCAGCCAGCTCTTTGACGAGATTGCGGTACAAAGTCGCCAGGTCGAGGTAGCCGCCGCCATCCGGAGCGATGACGACCTCGTATGGGCCGTGGTGCAGGCAGACGGCGTGGACCACAGCGTGGTCGTCGCCGAGCAGAACATGCGTCCGCTCCGCGTACTTCTCCGCCCACCCGCAGCCAGACTGCGGGCACGGGACGCGGACGTGCGGGGTGCCGTGAGCCGGGTCGAGCCACCAGCGGGCAGCATCGATACGGCGGTGCGCCCGCAACCAGGTACGCCGGAAGTGCTCGTCGGCCTGCTGCCGCGAGTACATGCCGATTGAGTAGGGGATCGACAGCCGCTCGGAGAGGGCCTCGAACAGTGGCCGGTACAGCTCGTCGACCTGGGCGGCGAGCGCGGCCTCGCCGAGGGCCTGAGCGTAGGCGCGCTGATACCGGTGACCAGTCGTCGGGTCCACGACGATCTCGTGAGGGGCATTGTCGAGCGCCCCGAACGTCACCTCGACGGGGATGCCGAAACGCTGCCGGGTCCGGGCCGCGGTGGCGAACGTCAGCGACTGCACGAGGGACGTTCCCAGGTGCGGGACGCCGTTGATCTGGGTGCCGACCACGAACACGATGCGCTCCGGCCGCACGGTGCGGATACGGGGCGCGAGGACGTCCTCCGCGCAGGAGAGCGCGTTCGCGAGGACCGTGTTCGGCGAAACGGGGAATGCGGTCATGACCGACTCCCCAGCTCCGTGCGCGGCTGCAGCTCGGTGAGCTGGTACGGCGCCGGCAGGTCCGGCATCGGCACCCGCAACGCCTTGCCGAGCATGGCGCGGGTGATCATCTCTCGTTCAACCGGCGGCTGACCCTCGCGGAAGACGAAGAGCATGCTGCCGTCCTTCCGCACGTAGGTGCCGCCTGTGAACGTGCGGTCCGGGATCGGCAGCACCGACACGTCCACCCGGAACTCGGCGAGCAGCTGAGGGAGCGGGGCATCCATCAGGTGATCGACGGTGGGGCGACGAGCGGGCAGCGTGCATGTACTCTTCTGCATGAGCAGTCCCTTCTTGACGGGTTGGACTTGCGGATCAGCGGACGGCAATCCGCTGGTGAGAACAGGCCGGGCGTTCCAGCGCCCGGCCGTTCGCTGTTACTGGGGCCTCTTGGCTACGAAGGTGCCGGTTCCCATTCGGGAGCGGAGGGTTCCTTCGTCCTTCAGGCGTTGGTAGGCGCGGTCTACGGTCCCGACTCCTACGCCAGAGGCGTTGGCCATTTCTTCTCGATCTGGGACGCGCATGCCTGCCTGCCACCTGCCGCTCGCGATCTCGGCACGGATGAGGTCGGCCAACGTGTCCGCCTTCTGTCGGACGGGCGCGCTGACAGTCGGCCATTCGTCTGGAGAGAAGGGGGCCGGGACGCCGTTGTGCTTGCCGTTGTGTAGCGGCTCCTCGTCGCGGATCGCTGCCGCTTCTATGGCCAGGGCCTCCGGCCGCGTGACCTCCAGCCAGGACACGCTGGTGCGAGCAACAGACGGCCACCAAGGCTTGAAGAGGGCGTGCTGGATGAACCGCTTCTTCGGGTTCGTGGAGATCCCGACATAGAGGAGAGTGCCTTCGGCGTCGTAGAGCCGATACAGGGCGATCGGCACCTCGGCGCTCAGCCCGTCCCACTCGACTTCGATCGCGCGGACGACGCAGCTACCGAACTCGCGCTCAAGCGTCTTGTAGTAGATCCCCGGGCCGCCGCGGGGGCAACTGCCTGCGGTTCCCAAGTACCGCCAGGAGTCCATGCGCTTGGGGTAAATGCTGTCGATGATCGGCGGCGGGTTCGCCGTCTGCACCTCGGCGTACAGGCGGTAGAGCGCGGTGCGCTCCGATGTTTCGGGCATGGGATCCCTTCGGCTGGATAGACAGAGGTGTCCCCTTGGTGGCCGCGTGTGCTCACTGTCACACGCCGACCACGCCAAGGTAGCGCTCTAGAGCAATCTTAGCTACCCCGTCCGCAATGTCCGATCGGAAGGGTCATTGACCAGCGGAGATATGGAGCGGGTAGCGTTGCTCTAGATGACATCGTCCCTAAGGAGAGCTAGTGCCACGCACGCCCGGCGAGCCGCACAAGTACCGGGAGATCGCCGACGACCTGCGTAGGCGCATCCAGGTAGGCGAATTCAGAGAGGGCAAGCTGCCCTCGGAGCGAAAGCTCCTCGAACAGTACGAGGCGACCGCGAAGTCGCTCATGACCGTGCGCCAGGCGCTCGGCGTGCTCCGCGATGAAGGGCTGGTGGAGTCGCGAGTGGGCTCCGGCTGGTTTGTCGCAGAGTGGCGGCCCATCGTCCGTAACGCCCTCAAGCGGCTCTCGGCTACCCAGTGGGGCGAGGGGCGTTCCATGTGGGATGTCGACATTGATGACCGGCTCCTTGAGGTCGTGGGTCAGACGCAAGTCGAGCTCATCAACGCTCCAGAGGATGTGGCTCGCGCCCTCGATATGGACGTGGATGCGCGCGTGTGGAAACGGGATCGGCGCTATGCCGTAGACCGTGAGGTCGTCATGCGCGCGACCTCGTACATCCCGGACGACCTCGCCCACAACACTCGGATCACGGAAAGCGACTCCGGGCCGGGGGGAACCTATGCCCGACTGCGCGAGGCTGGGCACGGGCCCGTGAAGTTCCGCGAGCAGGTGCGCTGTCGGCTGGCAACGCCGGCCGAGGTCGACGACCTGCATCTGGCAGCCGGTGCTCCGGTGATTGAGCAGCACCGGTCGGCGATGCGTGCGGATGGCCGTGTCGTCGAGATCAACCGAATGGTTCTGGACGCTTCGAGATTCCTCCTCGTATACGACTTCCCAGCCTGACCTGCTGCTTTGGCCCTCACCCTGCGGAGTGGGGGCCATTTTTTGTGCCCGAATATAGATCGTCATGCTCTAGAGCTATTGATTGCTCTGTAGCAGTCTGCTTCTATCTAGGTGTCCACCCCAGTCGACCGCAGGGGAGCACCCAGTGACGTCTGCTTCTGTCGCCCCCACGGGCGACTACCTGACCACCGGAGAGGCCGCCAAGCGCATCGGCGGCACTCCGCAGCACGTGCGAGAACTGATCAAGTCCGGCCGTCTGGAAGCGATCGACATCGCCAAGGGCAACGGCCGCCCGCGCTTCCGAATTGCTGAAGCGGCGCTCGCCGAGTTCCTGCGCGCGGCGCGGGTGACCCCGGAAGGCGACACGAGGCGCGGGGGAGCCATCCGAATCCCCGAGGCTGCCGTCCTGGCGTACCTCGACTTCGACGCCTCGGAGGTGGCCTAGCCATGAGCGCCACCGCAACCCCCACCGCCCCGCTGTCCGACGCCGCCCGTGCCGCCCTCCACCGCCTGGAGCGTGCGTTCGCCGACCGCAGCGTGAACGACGTCCTCGCCCACGAGGCCGGCAGCTACGTCCGCCGGACCGAGGCCGTCAACAAGGCTGTGGTCCAGTACGAGATCGCCGCCGCGACGGTGGACCGCCTGACCGCGATGGACGCCCGCGACATGGCGCCCGCGCAGTTCGACTCCCTCGCCGAGGCGCAGAAGCGCATGGCCCAGGCGCGCGCCACCCTGGCCGCCGCCGGCCAGCTGCACCTGGTGGTGTCGTGATGGCGCGTCTGCCTTTGACTGCGGATGACCGGGCGGCTGCCCGTGTCGCGGCGGATGCGTTGGCCGCTTCCCGGCTGGTGGATCTGTCGGATCCGCGCGCTGTGGCCCGCGGGTTCGATGACCTGCAGGCGACGGTTGCCGTGCTGCTGAAGGTTCTCGGCTACGCCGAGGGCGGTGCACGGCTGTGAAGACCGCAACCCCGACCCCGCGGATGCCGGTCGAGTTCTCCGACGACCTGGACCGCGCCCTGTGGCGTGAGACGACCCGGCAGGTCCCGGACGCCGAGCGCTCCACCTGCCCCGTGCACCTGGACTGGCGGTCGCACTGCCGCGACCTGCACGTCCGGCGCCCCGCGGCCTGAGCCGCCCCATACCGCCGCCGCGCGGCCGTCAACTCTCCCCTGTCCCGCGCGGCGGCACCCACCTCCCAACCCGATCAACCCGAGAAGGGCCGATGACCTATGTCTCCGTTCGTTCTGTCCGATGCCGATCTCGCCGCCACCGAGCTGGGCCGTAAGCGCCGCGCGACCACGACGGTCGCCGACGCGACGATCGCCGCCCTGTTCGCCGACTACGCCGACGCCCGGGCGGCCGGCCGTCACGACGTGGCGCAGCTGGTCCTCGACCACGCCTACGCCATCGACCCCGCCCTCGTCGACGAACTCGCCGGCTTCGACTACCCGGCCGCCGCCTGACCGGCCATCCACCCATTCGCCGACCCGAGAGGACTTCCAATGGCCGCGCACAAGACCACCGTCTCCCACAAGCAGCGCCACTCGAAGGCTGGCACCTACCACGTCACCTGCTGGTGCAGCTGGGTCAGCTACGGCCACGACACCCGCAGCGCCGCCGAGGCACACGGCAGGCAGCACGAAGCAGCCCGCAACCGCTGACCGGCTGCCCGATCCGACCGACACCGATACGAGTAGAGGAGCTAGATCATGGTCTATCGCGAGATCGACCCGGACGACTTCGCCGCCTTCGGCGCCGTCCGCAGGGGGCAGCAGCCGCAGCACTGCGGGCGGGCTGCCAGGTACGAGGACTCCGGCATCTGGGAGTGCTCGAGCCCCCGATGTGACGCCTACGCGATGAGCGACCGTCCCGGCGGCCCCGTCCAGTGGACGGAGTCGCGGTGATGCACACCGGCAGCGCTGACGAGCTGCGCGCGAAGACGGCCCGCTCGCAGGAGATCGGCCGCCAGATCGCCGCCCTGCTGAACGAGGCCGAGCAGCTCGCGCCGGGCGCGGTCGCCGCGCAGGTGCTGGGACTCGGGTTCACGATCCGGCGCCACGGCAGTGGCTTCGTCGCGGTCGAGGGGCGGTGATCGGGATGCGCGAGTTCGTTGCGATGGCTCTCGTCGGCCTGGTGGTCGTGAACGCCGTCTACTTCCTCGGCGCGCCGCCGCTGGTTGCGGTCGTTGTGGCCTTCCTCGCCGCCGTCACCGTCTCGGCCGTCCTCGGTCGGCGGGCCAGGGCGGGGGAGGGCGACTGATGGGCCTCCTCAACTCCGACATCGGCAAGCCCTGCCGGGCGTGCGGCCACCCGATTACCCGCGAGGACCCGGCCGTGTACCTGAAGGACCGCGGCGTCCGCGTCCACAAGAGCCACACCACCGACCCGAAGTCCGGGCTCTACCGCGAGCCCACGAAGCGCTTCCACCTCTGACCGCCATCCACTGATCAAGGAAGGACCGCATCCGCCATGACTGCCAGCCCGCCGAAGGTGAACGGCCACGCACGGCCGCCCGCCCCGCCTGTGCTGGGGGACTGGCAGCCCATCGAGGCCACCCCCACCCAGGCCGACACCCCCACACCCGCCGAGCCTGCGCCGGCCGAAGCGCCCGAAAGTGACCTGGTGGCGCAGGCCAAGGCCGAAGCGATCCGCGCCCAGGCGTGGGCGGACGCCGAAGCGAAGCGGATTGCCGCCGAGGCTGAAGCCGAAGGCGTTCGCATCAAGGCCGACGGTGAGGCGAAGGCCGCCGAGATCCTTGCCGTCGAACAGGCTGAGGCGCTCCGTCTGGAGAACGAGAAGCAGACCCTGACCCTGCAGCGCAACCAACTCCGCTTCCGCCGCGAGGAAGTCGAACAACTCGCGAAGATCGAGAAAGCGGAGAAGGACCGCGAGGACATCGAGCGCGCCCGCGAAACCGACCGCCGACAGGCCGCAGAGCAGCAGCAGGCCGAAGTCGAGGAGCAGGAGAAGAAGCAGAAGTCCGAGAAGTCGTGGCGCCGTGCGGCCAAGAGCTTCTACGGCATGTGCCAGCTTGTCGCGCTTCCGGTGCAGACCCATGCGTTCTGGCTCCCGTCCGCGCCGTGGCTTCTCGTTGCCCCGGTGATGCTGGAGAGCGGTGCGCTGGTCGTGCAGCGCGGCGCCCGAGCGGCAGTCGACGATCATCGCCCGCACTGGCACTACCGGCTGATCTCGTGGTGCCTCGCCGCGATCGCAGCCTCGGTCAATCTGGCCCACGGTCTGACCGCGTTCGACCCGGCGACTGCGATCAGTACGGCGTTCGCGTCGCTCGCCGGCCCCGGCGTGTACGACCTGTACGAGCACGGCCGCATCCGCAAGCGGGACGGTGCGCTGACCCGGCGTGAGCGCAAGGCGCAGGAGAAGGCGATCAAGGCGGAGGCCGCGGCAAAGGCCGAAGCCGATCTGCGCGAGGCCGAGCGGCAGGCGTACCGCGAGAAGGCCGCCCGTCAGGCAGCCGCGACCCTCGACGAGGCGCGCCGAACGGAGTTCCCCGACGTCCACCGGCACGCTCTGAAGCTGGCCGCGGACCTCGGCGAGACGGTCATCACCGAGGCCATCTGGAAGCGCGCCAAGCTCGACGTCGACGGGGCGCTGCCCGGCGAGTCTGCGGACATCTTCCGCATGCGCAATGCGGCCGAGATGAGGGTCGAAGCGGCCCGCCAGAAGAAGCCTGTCGCCACCCTCAGCAAGACCACGAATGCGCAGCGTGGGATCCAAACACCTCGTTCTTCGTACAAGCCGGTTCCTCCCGTCCGGAAGCCCGGCGACACACCCCGCTACAACCGCGCTGCCGGCCGCGCGCACGGCGAACTTCTGCGCCGCTCGAAGGCCGCCCAGAACACCAGCCCGAACGACAACTAACCCACCCCACCGGAGAGAAGAAATGACCATCACACTTCGTCAGTTCGCCGTTTCGGGCAGTGCGGCCTTCGCCCTCCTCGGAGGCGCCGCAGCGATCACCCTCGCCGACTCGCCGACCGCTTCCGCCGAGACCCAGACCGTCGCGCACCGCGCCGTCACCGCCCCCGTGACCCTGCCGGACGGGCGGACAATGCGGATCACCGGCATGGGCGGCTACGGCCACCAGGCCACCGCCGCGCACGTTGCAACCGTCGCTGCGTTCAAGACCGACACCACGCCGGGCACTGCCGGGATCACCAACGGGCTCACCCCCGACGGCGGCACCGGCGCCCAACTGCAGAACCCGTACAACACCGGGCAGGTCCCGGCCGGATACAACCAGCAGGTCGTCACCCAGGCCGGAGGCGGATACATCGCCGTCGGTGCCACCGCGATCCTCGTCCTCGGCATCATCGTCTTCTTCAAGGTCAAGCACGGCCACATCAAGGCCTTCGACGCGACCCTCGTCGCCCTGCTCGGCATCTCCCTCGCCGGAACCGTCGTCGGCACCATGGGCCACCAGATGACCAACTCCCTCGTCGGCTCCCTCAGCGGAGTCCTCGGCGGCCTGTAGCCACCCACCCGCGGGGCCCAACCCGGGCCCCGCCCCCGCCCAAGAAAGGACCAGGCCAGTGGCCACCGAAGTACAGGCCGACGCGATCGAACAGCAGCCCGCCGAGCAGCCGACCGACAAGGAGACAAAGGAGCCGACCCGCGGCGACCGGATGAAAGCCGCGTTCGCCGAACAGCGCAAGCACGCCGGCGCCCGCGTCAAGGACTGGCTCGCCACCGGCGACCTCGACCACGTCGACATCATCCAGCACGCCACCGACCGGAAGCAGCGCAAGCACGACAACCGCCTCGCCCAGCAGCAGCGGATCGTCGCCGAAGCTCATGCCCGCTTCCACGCGGCCAAAGCGCAGGCCGAGACCAGCGAGAACGGCGCCAACCCCGGCGCCCTCGCCAGCCTCGCCGGCCGGGTCGCCGCCGAGGAGGCCAAGCTGGCGTCCCTCCAGGCCATGCCCGTCCTGCCGCCCACCGACCGCGAGATCAGCAACGCCCGGCACGGAAAGAAGGCTGCCCGCGCCGGCATGCTCTTCGGCGGAGGCATCGCCTCGCTGCCGCTGCTCGGGACCGCCATCGAGCAGGCCGTCACCGGGCAGCCGCTCATCATCGCCGCGATCGGTGCCGGAGCGTCCTGGGGTTGGTACGTGCTTTCCCGCCCGTTCGTCGCCCGCGGCAGCGAGCCGGCAGGTGAGGCCCCTTTCGTCCCGACCCCGGCCACGTTTCTGGCGGATCCGGCCGGGGGAGCGACGCCGATCGTCGGCGGAAACGTGTTCATGTCCGTCGAGCAGCTGCCCGAAGGGGCCAAGCCGTTCCCGCTGCGCAACGCGCGGACGCCGCAGCAGCTCGCTGAATGCGTCCTGCTGGCGATGGTCGCCGAGAACGTACCGGTCGTCGAAGTGTCGGACGTGCAGCGGCAGCCGTGGGGCTGGCAGTGCACCGTCCGAGTCGGCGAAGGCACCCCCGAGGCGATCATCGACAAGAGTGGTGACCTGGAGACCAAGTTCGACCTGCCTACCAACGGGGTCCGGCCGCAGCCTCTCAAGGCTCGTCGGGCGTGCGCCGTGCTGCGGCTCGTCGAAGGCAACCCGTTCGCCACGGCTCCCGGTCTGCCGTACCGCGCCCCCAAGTCCTTGTCGATCACTGACAGGTTCCGTGTCGGGACTTCCGTCGGCGGGGACCCGCTGGAGCTGTCGCTGGCCGGCGTCATGGGCCTGTGGGTGGCGGCGTCCGGCGGCGGCAAGACCGGCATTCTGCAGGCCCTCGCCGAAGGTGTGACCGCCTGCCACGACAACATCACCATCGACCTCGACCCCTTCGGCGACGGCCTGGAAGATCTCGGCGACGCCGTCAGGATCACCGCCCGCACCAACGAACAGATCGAAGCCGTCCTGCTGTTCCTCTGGGTTATGGCCAAGGGGCGGGCCCGACTGCGGGCCAAGCTCGGCATGGGCAAGAAGTGGAAGGCCAGCCCCGAGCGTCCCGCCGTCACGGTCTTCTTCGACGAGCTTCCGAAGAGCAGCCCGCTGGCCAAGCGTCTGTACAACGACCTGCTGCTCGTCGGCCGCAAGGAACTGATCGTCGTCCAGGCTGCCTCGCAGGGAGGCCAGAGCAGTTACCTCGGGGCGAACGTCGCCCAGATGATCGCCCTCACGGCGATCGGCCCGTGCAAGGTCGAGGACACTCGATCCGTATTCGGTGACGGCTCCGTCAAGGAGGGATACCTCCCCCACAAGCTGTCCCCGGCCACGGCCACCGACCCCAAGGATGCCGGCCACATCTTCATCCAGGGCGTGCCTGGCATGGCTGACGAGCCGATCGAGTACGCCATCCATGAGGCGCCGTCCGCGGTGCTGCGGCAGCTCGCCGAGGAACGCCTGGCCGCCGGACTGCTCGACCCGGACCAGGACAGCCTCGACGCGATGCGGGGTGTGGACCTGCCCGAGTACGTCCTGCCCGAGTACGACAAGGACGGCGACCTCAAGAAGCCGGCCCCGGTCGAGCTCCTCACGTGGGAGCAGCTGCTGAAGCTGTGCGGTGCCGAGCCGCCGGCGGGGGTGGAGCTCACCGACGGTCCTGCCAGGGCTGCGGTCGAGGACTCGGTGGCGGTCATGGAGAAGGCTGGCGTCGACCGGATGACGACGGAGACGGCGTTCGCCGCCATCCAGCAATACGACCCCGACACCTACGGCGAGATGACTGTCGACGAGTTCAAGGCGCTGATGAGTCAGGCGGGCGTGGGCATGCCTGTTCAGCTCGGAGCCATGGGCGACAAGAAGAACCCGCGGGGCTACAAGCTTGATCGACTTCGTGCCGCCCTCTGACTGATTCATCCCGTTATGTCTGCTGGTCAACGCGTGCTAGCGACCTGGTCAGCAGGAGGAACCGCAGGTCACAGCGGCTATCGGCTCTGGTCGCGCTCTGGTCGGGCGCCGGTCATAGCAGCGGCATAGCGGCGCTCATAGCGGCTGTGACCTGGGGCGATGCTCGCAGACCAGCCCTGACCAGGGTTCACAAACCACAACAAACGCGACAGGAGATCAACTATGGCAGGACAGTGCTGGCAGCCCGGCGACTGGAAGAAGTTCGAGAAGCAGGCCGAGTTCGGCAAGCCCTACTACGTGGTCCGCGACCAGGCCACCAACCTCGCCCCCTACGAGGACAAGCAGCTGTACGCCGTCCACGTATTCACCGAGCGCGCCCCGATCACCGGCCACAAGTCCACCGCGGGCGGCACCACGGCCGGCGCCCTCTGCCGGAACCAGGGGCCCGTCTACGACGCGCCGCCCCGCGGCATGCGCAACATCGCCGACCGAGCCCCGCAGGTTGCCGGACCGCTCGGCAGCAACGACTACGAGGGCGTCCTCGACGAGGCCGAACTCCGCGGCCTGGAGAAGCAGGTCGCCCAGGGCAGCAACCCCCGCACCCGCCGTCGCATCGGCGGCTGGCGCGTCTGATGTGCGAGCACTGCGGCAAGAGCGCCGCCACCCACTGCAAGCACTGCCAGTGCTGCAACCCGAAAGAGGTTGAGCACCCCGACTCGTGCCCCGTACAGAAACGCCGCGAGCGCCGACGTTCGGCCTGGTGCGCCTGACACCGATCAAGGAGAAGCCTATGTCCGACTTCCAGCCCGGCGACAAGGTCACCGTGACCAATCCCGCGCAGCCGACGAACCACAAGGTTGGCGATTCCGGCGTTGTCGTCGACGTCGGAAGTGTCGCGGGGATGAAGGTCATCCAGATCCAGAACGACCGGGACGGCTCACTGCAGGCCGTGTACCCGCAAGAGATCGCCAAGAGCTGAGAGAAGGAGACCCGAATGCCCACGCGCCAGGAACTGCTCGCGCTCGCCGCGAACACCGAGAACCTGATCGCCAAGCTCGCCGAGCCCGACGAGTTCCAACTCGCACAGCGGGACCGGATCGTCACCGCTGCCTTCGCCGCCGGAATCACCCACGCGGAGATCACGGCCGCACGGCAGACCGCGCAGTAGCCGAGCCGGGGCGCCCCTCGAATGCCTGGAAGCGACCAGGGGCGCCCCTTCCACCCACCACGCGCGAACGCGCAGAAGGCAATGCCCACATGACCACGATCACCGCCCCCGCGGCAAGTCCGCCGACCGCGGCCCCTGTTCTCGACCTTTCAGCCCGACTTGCTCTGACCGACGCGCTCATGGCGGAGCGCTGCAACATGGCGCGCCTCGCCATCGACGTCAATACCGCCCGCATCCCCGCCGCCGACCCGATCCCCGAGATCACCGCACCGCCGAAACTCACCCCGACGCTGTCACCGTGCCCCTACAAGACGCCGCTCGCCGCAGTCCTGTGGCGGGCCCGGATCCGGCTCGAGCGGGACGGCTGGTGCACCGGCCATCTGCGCGACGACGCCCGCGGCTGCCTGATCGGCCACATCCGCGCCGAAGCGAGCAGCCGAGGCCAAGCCGACGACGCCTGCTCCCTGCTCCTCGAAGCCATCCGCCGCGACTTCCCGACCGCCACCACCGTCCCGTCCTGGAACGACGCCCAACGCGACCCGCGCCTCCCCGCCCGCTACCTCGAACGGGCCGCCGAACTCGCACACGCACAACTCATCTGATGAAAGGACAAGCCTTGGGAATCAGCATCAGTCACGGGGCGAAGGGACCCAAGTCCGCCCTCACCATCAGCAACCTTGGCCAGCAACTCGCCCACGTTCTCACCGCCAGCGAATGGCGGGAGATCAACGACCTATTCGGCGGCGGCTTCGCGGATATCGCCCGCATCCCGCCCACTGAGGCCGAACGAATCGGCGACCTCCTCCACAAAGCCGCCCGCCACCGCCTCATGCCCACCAACTGGGCCGACCTCGCCACCGACATCGGCGACGCAGCCCACCGCGCCGCCACAGCCCGCCAGAACTGGAAGTGGACCTGATGCCCAACCGCAACCAACTTCGCGAGACCGCCATCAACCTCCTCGTCGAGTCAGACAAGAAGGAACGAGCCGGCGAAGCCGTCGGCGACCACTACCGCACTCAGGTGCAGCCCGCAGTCGACGCCGCCCTCGCTGCCGGATGCAGCTGCTCCGACATCCATAGCGAAGCCACGCGCCGGTTCGGGCAGTGGCTCATCGACAACGCCGGACGCTAGCCGGAAACGCCAGGGCCCCGACCGGATTCCTCGGCCGGGGCCTTGGTCTTGGGTACGGCGCGGGCCATCCACCGATCATCGGTGAGCATCCGCGGCGGCATCAACGTCTCCAGTCCGAGGGACAGCAGCAGATGGAAGCCGGCCGTCGTCTCCGCCTCGTCGTCGCCCTGCACGGTGAACCTCAGCGCCATACCCCGAGTGTGCCGGGCGGGGTGGGGGAGCGGGGCGGGAATCGGGAAGGCGGCTATTCGCCGTACAGCTCGGCGCGGAGCCGGAGTTCCTCGACTGTCAGGTCCTCGCCGTACAGGTATGCGTCTCGCACGGTGCGGGCGTCCTCGGGCGGCTCGAACGCGCGGTGCGTGCGTACTTGCTGGTCTGGGTCGTGGCCGCGCGGGAGGTCGCAGCCTTTGTGTCCCCAGTAGACGCGGCACGGCTGGCTCACGGTGTGGGCTCCTCGTCCGGGCGCGCTGGGCCCGCGCCGGGGTCGATGAGGTCGGCAGCCAGCTTCGCTCCCAAAGTGACGGCATAGGTGTAGTCGTAAGACGAGTTGTCCCCGTCCCCGACGTAGTCAAGGGCCCACATCCGCTGCTGCTCAGCCAGTTCGTGCGCGAACGCGTCGATCAGCGCCTTCCGTTTCTGTGGCCCGTGACCGGAGAACGTCAGGTAGTGGTCCAGCTCATCGCGCGCGCTCATCCGCTGGTCTCCTCGCCGCTCGCCGGGCGCTTGGGCTCGTCGGTCCTCTTTCCGCTGGTGCGCCCTTCGGCGATCTGCTGGGCGCGTGCCCGGCTGAGCCCTAGCTCTTTGCCGACTTCGGCGTGGCTCATGCCTTCGTCGCGCATCTCCTTGACGGCTCCTTGGCGGATCTCGCGGAGCCAGTGCTGTAGCTCGGGGATGGCCTGGAGGGCGACGCCGACAGCTTTGGCGCGTTGGGTCGGATCGCCCTGTTCGGCGAGGTGCTTGAGGTTCTCGAAGGGGCTCGGCGGTGTGGTCATGGATTAAGTGTAAGGGGTGGGTTGACATGGCGTAAGGGGTCCCCGTACAGTGGAGTTATCGCCAAGGACGACAGGCCAGGGGAGACGGCAATGGCATCGATCGAAAAGACCACCGACGCGGACGTCATCCGCGCCTTCGAGGCAAAGGCTGACGAGGTCGCCAAGGCCAACGGCTGGACCATCGCCCGCGCCGAGACCGTGATGCTGCGCTACCTCCGCGACACGAGCCCCGCTGAGGCCGCCACCGTCGCCGCCGCACTCCAGACCCGGACCGCAGCAGCAGCGGAAGCGATCGCCGCCAAAAGCCTCATGGGGCGCCTCGTGAAGGTGACCCCGGAACTGACCGGCCTGAGCGGAGCACGCCCGTACCTGCTCCGCATCACCCGGGTAGACGTGGTCAGCGCCACGTCGGGCCTGGTCCACGTGCACGGCGACAAGGTGCGCCTGGACGGCACCCCCTCCCGAGAGAAGCGGCCCGCGAAGGCGGCGACGTTCATGCCTGGCTGGCAGGAGCGGCTGGAGATCGTCGACCAGCCCGCCAGCCGCTGACCCGCCACCGCCCGGCCTTTCGGGGCCGGGCACCACCACCGCACCGCACCAAGGGGGACCCGTGATCCGCTCGAACCGCAGCCGCCGCGCCACGTTGAAGGCCCGCGCCCGCACCAACCGCGCCGCCTCGCGCATCGCCCGCCGCGGCACCGGCACCCTCGCCTCCCACTGCATGGCCGCCGGCCTCGCCCCGCGCGAAGCCCGCTCCGTCGCCGGAACCCTCCGCAAGACCGCCGCCAAGCTCGGCATCACCGGGACCCCCGCCCGCATCCACGCCGGACGCCACATGCGCGACGACTGCCGCCGATACACCCGCGTCGAAGTTGCGGTCATCGCCCTCAACTACAAACCGCGAAAGCCGGCCTACAAGCTCGCCGCCGCCCGCCTCGCACTCGCCGCGTAAGGAGACTCATCCCATGCAGGAACTCGCCCACCGCCAGCAGCCGGCTGGCCCGATCGTCTGGGTCCTCTCCACCGGCGAAGACCACGAAGGCGGCGAAGTCCTCGGCGTGTACGCCACCAAGGACGCCGCGAAAGGCCCGTTCGTCGAGGCCGCCCGCCGTATCCCGTTCGACCTCGACAAGGCGTGGCAGGACGAGGAGAGCGGCGCTGTGCACGCGCACGGCGGCTGCGACTGGGTCTCCCTGGAACCGCACCCGCTCATCACCAGCGCGCAGCTCGCCTGAGCCGCCGTTGCCCGCCTCGCCGCCACCTACGCCTGAGGAGCCCTCGCCATGCGCACTTACGCCACTGCCCAGCTGATAGGCGACCGCTCTCACCAGTGTGATGCCACCGCCGTGTCGACCGCGCCGTCCGGGGCCCGCGCCTACGTTCTCCTCGACGGCATCGGCTCCAACGACGACGTCCGGGACTGGACCCGTGCCGCGGCGCGTCGTCTCGCCCGGGCGGCTGCTCGCCGCGGTGACGCGGAGGCCGGCCTGCGCGCCGTGTACGACGCCTACGCCGCCAACCCCGACCGGCAGGGGCCGTGGGCGCGGATGCCGGAAGCGTGCGCGGTTGTCGCCGTCACCGCCCCCGGAAAGCCCCTCACGGTTGCCTGGTGTGGTGACGCCCGCGCCTACCTCCTCGTCCGCGGCAACCTGCACCGGCTCACCGACGATCACAACCTGCGGCGCGTCTTCCGGGGCAACCGCAACATCATCACGTCCTGCCTCGGCAACGCCGAGACCGACGACGAGGTGAAGAACCGGTACGGGCACCCGGCGATCGAATCCGTGACCCGCTATCCGGAAGACTGCCGGCTCCTCCTCGCTTCCGACGGCGCGTATGAGCCGCTCGAAGACTCGGGCCGGAACCTCGCCGACTACCTCATCGGCGACCCCCGCGAGACCGCACGCGACTTCGTCCAGGCCGCGATCGACCACGCAGGCCCGCACATCGACAACGCCACCGTCCTCATCGCCGACCTCCGCCCCACCAGCTGACGAAAGAGAGCCCCATGCCCAACCCCGAGTTCGAACGCGAAGTCGCCTACATCGGCGGCCCCTGGGACGGCCAAACCCGATGGGAGCCGAAAGCGTTCTGGCCGCCCTCGAACCAGATGCCGAGCGGAGAGCGCGGCCTCACCGGCGCGTGGCCGGACGCGTGGCCTGCCGACGAGCCCCGCTACATGCCCGAGATCGTCCAGGGTGAGAACGGCTGCCAGGTCCGCTACGTGTGGGCCGCGCCGGACGACCAGCACGCCCCGGCCCTGATCCCGCGGCCGGAGTCCATCAAGGACTACAGCGACTACGACGACTACGACGAGGAGCCCTGGTGACCGCCCGCCCGCTGCTCGACGGCCCGACCGACCCCGCCCCTGTCCCGCCGCTGGTCGAGCCCCGGCAGCACGCCCGGGACGACGACCCCCGCACCTGCGCCCTGTACGACCGGGCGTGGGACGCCAACGACTACGACATCCACCGAGACGAGGACTGAACCATGAGCGCACGAGATGACCTGTACAACTACGCGGATGACGCCCATCTTGGCGGCGAATACCTCGACGAGTTGCTCGACCGCGTCGAGAAGGAGGCAGCCGCAAGGGCACTCTCCGACGCTGTCGAGACGGCGCGCGGCGAGTACCTCACCGACGCCACCGGTGACGAGACCGACGAGGCGTACAACCGTGGTGTCGCCGACGTCATCGCCGCGATCGACGCCCTCAAGGCGTAGCCGATGACCTCCGACCCGCCCGTCATCCCGTCGGGCCCGATCGACCGCGAACCCGTCGACTACCGGCCGCACGCCGAGCAGGAGACCATCCTCCGAGCCACGCTCACCGCGGCCGGGGTTGAGCTCGGCGCCTACGACGAACGCATCGTGCAGTGGCTCGCCGGATGGGGCTGGGGGACGGTCGCCGTCATCGCATCCTGGATCGGGCGGGCCGCAGACAAGGAGACGACATGAGGAAGCCCGTCCCGTACTTCTGGTTCATGACCATCCAGACTCCCAACGCCGCCGGATTCCGGCTCAACTCCTACCAAGGCGTTATGACACCCGTGCCCGGCTCAACGCGGCTTAGCCTTTTCAACGAGATCCGGGCGGAGATCGACGAGAAGGATCCGCTGGCCGTTGGCGGTGTGGCGATCGCCTTCGATATCCAGCCCAACGAGCTGTAGATGATCCGAACCGCGCAGGGCCCGCTCCCGCTCCCACCGGGGGCGGGCTTCGGCGTGTGCGAGGCCCGGACGGGTGTCACGGCGGGGCGCATACTGGCCGCATGGCCCTGCTCGACCCTCCCGAGTTGCGTCGCCTCCGGGACTTCCTGGAGGCGCTGCCGCATTGCCCGCACGGCTGCCACTTCAGCCGCGTGTACAACAGCCCGACGCTCCGCGTCCCGACGGCCGACGACACGCTCGATGACCAGGTCGGCGAGATCATCGAACGGTACGGGCGCGAAGCCGCCGGGATGCTGCAGCGGCACCTCGCCGAGGACCACCGCATGGACGTGGTCCCCAAAGGGGCGGGCCGGCTGCTCCACGCGCTCCTCAACCCGCCGCCGCAGAGCGGGCCGCCGTACACGCACGACGTGACGCCACGCCCCTGCGAGGAGTGCGCGGCGGCCGGTGACCCGGAGTGCCGTGACGGGCTGCTGTACCGCGACGGCGGCCCGGAACTCGACTACGCCGACGTGTACGTGGGACGGTGCGCGCACGCCTGCCATCGAGTGCAGCCGTCCTTCACGATCACGGAGGTTGAGTGGTGAGCGTCTAAACCCCGATCGGTGACGGTATCGCCCTGTGCCTGCACCCGAACAGCACCAGCACCACCCGCTGGATCCCGCCCCGACGCGTCCGCGTGCGCAAGCAGGTCGGGCGCCGACGGTGGAGGCTGCGGTCCCGCTGGGTGGCCGGGTACTGGCTGCTGGAGCAGTCGTGCCCGGATTGCCCACAGCGGGCCGTTTTCTGGTCCGTCGGTGACCATCCGGCCGCCGAAACCCGCATGCCGCCGTGGCTGCTGCACGTCGGGCCGGAGGGCGAGCGATGAGCATCGCACCCTTGGACGACCCGGCTTACGAGCCGAAGCACCCACCGGTCGGCGGCCGCATCCCGGACGTGGTGGCGAAGTGGGGTCCGCGCTCGCAACTGCGCTGGTTCCGGCGCTTCCGTGACCAACTCACCGCCTACTGGGACTCCTACGACTACTACTCGGAGACCGAGCACCACCGCGGGGGTTGCTGCGACTCCTGCATGGAGGACGCCGCCGCAGGCTACGAGGATCTGCCCGACGTCTGCTGCTGCTACGCCTTGCGCGACGAGAAGCAGGGGCAGCGGTGACGGACACGGACCGCATGCTGGCGTGGCTGCGGGAGGCCGTGACTCCGCCCACGCGTATCGCGCGGGCTTCCTGGATCGCTGACTAGGTAGCGTCGCAGAGGACCAGCCCGGCCCTGTTGAGGACGTTCAATGCGCCGACGTGATCCGCGTTCGCGGTGAAACGGCACGCCGTGCACTCGAACTTGCTTTGGGTGACGCGGTTCTCCTTCGCGACGTGCCCGCATTCGGGGCAGGTGCGGGAGGTGTTGCGAGGGTCCACAGCGATCACGGTCCGACCGGCACTTTCAGCCTTGTTGGCGAGGATCGCGAGGAACACCCCCCAACCCGCGTCAAGGATCGATCGGTTGAGGCCGGACTTGGCGGCGGCGCCGTTCGGCAGGAATGCGCCGGGCGTCTCGGGGTCGGGCTTGGGCGCCGGCGTTTTGGTCATGCCCGCAGTGTTGAGCCGCTCGTGCGCAATCACGTCGTAGTCACGGACGAGGGCGAGGGCGGTCTTGTGGGCGTAATCAAGGCGCTGGCGCTGGATCCTGGCGTGGATCTTGGCGACCTTCCGCGCGGCGGCCCGGTGCGCCTTGGTCCGCCGTTTGGTGCGCTTGGGGAACGTCGCCAGATGCCGTTGCGCCTCGGCGAGCTCCTCGGCTGCGGCTTCGAGGAACCGGGGGTTGGCGATATGTTCGCCGTCCGAGGTGGTCAGGAAGTGCGCGACGCCCATATCGACGCCGACTATCGCGCCGGTAGCCGGGAGTGGCGCTGCTGGTACCTCGTCACAGGCGAGGAACACATACCAGCGACTACCCTCTCGCGTTACGCTGATCGTCTTCACGCGCCCCTTCACAGGCCGATGCTGGTGCACTCGGATGTGTCCGACGCCCTTGAAGTACACGCGAGCCACGGGATCATGTCGGGTGGAGTCCCAGCGGCAACCGTCCCCATCTTTTGGAAACTCGACCGTGTCGAAGCGGCTGACCCCTTTGAACCGCGGGTATCCGGGTTTCTGACCTGCCTTAACTCGCCGATAGAACGCCCTGAATGCCTTCTCAAGGCGCCTCAAGGTGGACTGTTGTGAGCTGCAAGACCACCGGCCTTGACCGTCTGGGTCTGCCCTTCGTATCTCGGTGAGCTGAGGTTGCTGCGTGTAGTAGCTCGTTGCGATGCGCCGCGTGCGCCAAGCCGTGCGCCGTTCTTCGAGGGCGGCGTTGTAGAGCTGGCGGTGGTCTTCGAGCATCGCGGCAAGCGATGCCACCTGCCGGGCGGTGGGGCGCAACAGGAACTTGTAAGTCCGATGCACATCCACCCCCTCAATTCACAGTGACTATGAATAGTGTACCAGCCCTTACCATGCTGACTATGAATATCGACGAGATGGCGACGACCGAGCAGGCGGCCGACCTGCTCGGGATCAAGAAGGAGTCGGTATACCTGTACGTGCGACGCGTCAAAGGGTTCCCGCAGCCGATCAAAGTCGGCCGCACGCTGCTCTTTGATCGGAGCGCACTCACGGCTTGGCGTCGCGATCATCCAGCGCGCAAGCGGCAGCACCCGCGCTGATCCGCTCACCCCGGCGTTGTCACGCACGGTGTGCACAATGGGCGCAAGACCCTCATGCGCCCCGGGAGGCCCCACGGTGTCCGATGGCAACGACTCCCCACACGACACGCCCCCCTGCATCTGCTGCGGCCGACCCCTGTATGGCCAAGCCACCCGCACCGCCTGCCACGGCTGCGAACGCCGCATCGGGGAACGCCTCGCCGGCATCGCCGAGTACTACACCCAACTGCCTCGCTTCCTCATGCCGGAACGCACCGGAGAGACCAGCACGCGCACTGTCCCCGGCTCGCGGATGCCGCTCAACGTCCAGGTACTCAACCTCCTCGGCCCCGGGGGAGTAGCCGACATGCTCGGCAAGCAAGAAGACGAGTGGCGCGACGCATTGCAATGGTCGCCTCGGGAATGGCACGGCAACGCCGCACAAACCCTCCCCAAGGTGCTGGAGTTCCTCGGCAACAACCTGCTGTGGGCATGCGCCAGCTACGAGTACATCGACGACCTCGACCGAGACCTGGCCCAGCTCTACGGAGAGTCCAAGGAGATCGTCACCGGGAAGAAACGCCGCACCATCCGAGTCGGATGCCTTGCCGCCTACGACGACGGCACTGTATGCGGCGCCGCAATGCGAATAGACGTCTGGGCCACCTCAGCCAAGTGCCGCACGTGCGGCGCCCGATACACGCGCGAGAACTGGCTGAGCATGTACCAAGAACAGACGCAGACCCTAGCCGCCTGATGATCCTTGCGGTATAGGGTCGCTCTCTGTCACAATCGCCCCCAGTAGAACAGCTATGCCCACGAACCCCCGGCACCCATCGGCGCCGGGGGTTTCGTCGTTCCTGGGGGTGAGCGTGGACCTCTGGCACCTGTATCCCGAGGATCTGATCCCCGCATCGAAAGCCGCGCAGATAGCAGGGGTGTCCGAGGCGGCCATACGCCAATGGGCCACCCGCGGGAAGATCCGCCGCTTCCCCGGGCGCCGCCGCGCCGACGGAACCCTGTACGCCCGGCCGGAGATCGAGGCATTGGTCGCAGCCCGCGACGAACACGCGCACGCCGCCTGAACTCACGCCAGCTCGGACACCGGAACGGGGGGTGCCGCGATGCTTCGTCGTCTCGCTGCTGTGGCTGTCGCGGTCGCCGCGCTGATGGGCGTCAACGCTACGCCGGCCCGTGCCGCGGGCCACACGCCCGGCTTCCACTACCTGTGGTCCGACTCGATGAACACCCCGGTCAAGCTGGGTGGCTTCTCCGACTGCGGGCACAACACGGACACGGCGCGGGCGTACTGCGGTGGCCTGTCGGGCAGCATGCGGGCGAACTGGTGGGCGTACCCGAGCAGCTGGCCGGACACGGCGAAGAGCGGGCAGCTCGGCGTCTACGCGGTGGGCGGCATGTATCACCCGGAGGACACGGTGTGGGTGGCGCCCTCCCCGTGGGGTGACGGGCAGATGCATATCCGCATGTACCGGCCGCGGTCTGGTGGCGACGTCCACTCCGCGACCGTCGTGCCGAAGCGGGCGATGGGTCTCAAGTACGGGCGGTACGTGATCCGCGAGCGGGTCTCCCACGTCGGGCGCGGGTTCAAGTCGGCGCAGCTGCTTTGGCCCGTGTCGGGCGGAGGATGCTCGGAGATCGACTTCCCCGAGTCGTCGCATGACCAGTCGCCGTCGGCGTTCGACCACCCGGCGAACTGCGGTGGCCAGGACGCGTTCGACTCCCGCGCCTCGTGGGGGAGCTGGCATACCTACTCGACGGCCTGGTCGCCGTCGTCCGTGACTTTCGCGATCGACGGCAAGGTCATCGGCACCAGCAGGCACTCGCCGAACGTCGCCATGGACTGGGACATCCAGAACGAGTCGTCGCTGGATGGCGAGCAGGCCGCGCCCGGCAGCTGGGACCAGATCGACATCACGTATGTCGAAGTCGACACCTGGTCCTGACCCGAGTTTCCCGCCGTGAGCCGCCCACTCGCTCGCGGCCGGCGAGACCGCCCGCCCCGAGGGTGGCGGGCCGCTCGCGGGCCCGGCACGCACCCGGGCCCGCGAGAACAACCCTCAACACCCTCGGAGGCGTCATGCAGCACCACACCGTCCAGCAGATCGACCGAGGCCCCCGCGCTGGGAAATGGATCTACACCGGCGGCAACGACCGCATGGGCCGCTACGCCGAATGCTGCTCCGAGGCATGGCTGGAGATGCTTCAGACGCCCGCCGATGAACGCGACGCGTCCCCAACGTGGGAGCGGATCGGCCACGACACAGCCGACGAGGCATACGCCCACATGCGGGCCGTCCTCCTCGACAAGCTGCGCCTCGACACCCAGTACATGGACTGGGCAGGTTGCCGGGCACCGGTCGGGGACGGCCGCTGTGACACCCCGACGAAGCAGGGCGCCGACATCCGGCCCATGTACTTCCGTGAGCCGCTGTGCGACGAACACCGCACCCGCGAGACCGTCGAAACGATGTGGCAGGGGCCCGGCGACTGGTCCGGCTCCTGGTGACCACCCGCAGCCTCGACGAGTGGCGTGCCGTCGACGCCCCGTTCGCGCTTAACGACTGGGAGCCGCTTCCCGGCCGCTGCTCCCGCTGCGGCCAGCCCGCCTGGCTGGGGGAGACCCGCTGGTGGCATGACCTCGAACCGTGCCAGTCCCGCGGACGCGGCGCCGAATTCCTGCCCGACCCCCGCTGACCCCTGCTGCCCGGACTTCACCCACGCTGCCGCCGGGCAGCAGGCCACCCTCACCCTCACCCCGGAGCGCCTCCATGGCATCCCTTCTCGGCGACAGCTTCACGCTCCGCTGCCCGGCGTGCGCCGCCCCGATCATCCTGCCGCTCACGCAGACCGGCCTCGACCTACACCACGTCACCGTCGTCATGGACCTCGCCGCCCTCCGACAGCACATCGCCACCGCACACCCTCACTCCCTGGAGCACCCCATGTCCGTGATCACCGACCGCTTCCACGACCTCGTCACCCAGCTCGAGGACGAGGGCCACCACCTCGCCGACGAAGCCCGCGCCGTCTTCTCCCACTACGAGAAGGAAGCTGCGGCTGTGCTCGACGGCGTCAAGCCGATCCTCGCCGACCTCCGCGCCGGGGTCACCGCCGACGTGAAGGCCGTCGTCGACGAGGCCAAGGCCGAGGGTGCTGACATCGTCGCCCGGTTCGAGGCCGCGGTCGTCAAGGCCGAGGCGCTCCTCCAGCAGCAGCCGCCCGCCGCGAGCTGATCCCGATGCTTGAGGTGTTCTGCTACACCATCGGCCTCATCCTCCTCACCCTCGCCGCCCTGCTCCCCAACGGCGTCCCGCACCGCGACCGGATGGCCTACGCCGGGCTCGCTCTCTGGCTGCTGCCGGCGACAGTCCGCGTACTGGAAGCCCACTGACCTGCCGGGGGTGACGCGGTGCCAGCGCTCCCCAACCAGGTCCAAGCCAACGCCGCTGCCGGGTCGCAGTGGGTGCAGACGTACACGCTGCAGAACGACGACGGCACCCTGATGGCGATCACGGGGAAGACCTTCGAGTTCGTCATCCGGCCGAACACCTCGGACAAGACGCAACCCGCCTTGGTCGCCGTGAAATCCACGGGTGCCACAGCTCAGGGCTATATCACCGTCACCACCGGGACATCGCAGGTGCAGGTCGTCCTCTCGCCGACAGCCACGGCACTCCTGGGGCAGTCCGCGTACCCGTACTCCCTGTGGATGGACCCCGGACTCCCTGACGCCACCGACCTTGTGGTGGGCCTGTTCTTCTGCCAACTCGTTGCCGCAGCGTAGGAGGGCAGCCGTGGTCAACGTGATCGTCCAGTCCGGCGGCACCTCCGGACCCCGCGGCAACAGCGTCCTCAACGGCGTCGGCGCTCCAACGGGCGCAGTCGGCATCGACGGCGACTTCTACATCGACACCACGATCTCGACCGCGCTCACCATCTACGGCCCCAAGGCGGCCGGGGCGTGGCCTGCCGCAGCGGCCATCAACCCGAACGCGCCCGTGGTCAACGTGCGCACCCTCGGTGCGAAGGGCGACGGGACCAGTAACGACACCACGGCGTTCAATGCGGCCATCGCGGCCCTGGGAGCCGCTGGTTCGGGGACCCTGTATGTGCCGCCGGGCACCTACGTGACGACCGGGCTCGTCGTGCAGAACCTGTCCAACGTCACGATCCGTGGCGAACGCGGGGCAGTCCTGACGCTCGCCCCGAACACCGTGGGCGCCCCGAACCAGGGCGCGGCGAATGTGCTGACGGTGGCGGACTGCACGGACTTCGCGATCGAGGGCCTGTCGATCGACGGCCGCCGCGACAGCCTCTTCCCGCTGACAGTGCTGGCCGCCAACGCCACGGCAGGACAGAACACGGTGCAGGTCGCCCACGGCGCCGGCGCGGCCTACGTCGTCGGGCAGCGGTTGAACCTGCTCGGCGGGCTCACCTCCAACGGCGGCGCGGAGGCGAACCAGCAGGACAAGGACCTGGTCATCCAGTCGATCACACCCGGCTCGGGTAGCGCCAACGACACGATCGTCTTCACCGCGAACTTGGCGAACTCGTACACCGCCGCAGCCGGAACCTTGTCCGACGGATACGGCACCTACGCTGCGAACGGCGCCTATCTCACGCCGTGGCAGACGGTGCGCCTCGGTGCAGGCAACACCGTGGCCGGCAGGCAGTTGAGCGAAGAGGACCAGCAGAACGGGCTGCACCTGATCAACTGCCACAGGTTCAGGGTCTCCGGCTGCAACATCCACGGCGTGTGGGAGTCGCCGATCCGCTGCGGCACCCACAACCTGACTGGCAGCGCGCAAACCGACGGCTGTTCCTACGGCACCATCACCGGCAACGTGTTGTGGCACGGCTATGACCAGGGCGTCGGCCTGTGGTGCTCGAGCAACATGACGGTCGCCGACAACGTCATCACCGCGGCAGGCTGGGCGGGCATTTGCCTCACCGTGTCGGACGACTGCACCGTCACCGGCAACACGAGCACGGACAACGTCCAGCGCATCCCGGGCGACACCAAATCCGGCTACGGCGTGGCGATCGAAGGCGGCGCCCGCAACACGATCTCCGCGAACAAATGCGGCAACAACTACGGCTCACAGATCTACCTGACCGCCGGCGGCACGTTGCCGTTCGGCGGCCCAGCGCAGATCGCGACGTCCGTTGCTTCAGCCTCGAACGCGGTAGCTCTGCCCGTTACTGCGATCAACCTTGCTTCCACTGCCGGTATGGCTACGGCCGGGCAGGCGACCGTCCTGACGAGCGCGGGCGCACAGCAGGTCACCTACACCGGGATCACCGGCAACCAGCTGACCGGTTGCAGCGGCGGCATCGGCACCATGTACACCGGCAACAAGGTCACCCAGTACCCGGTGTTCATCGCGAACAGCGGGAACCCGCTGACCATCGGCTCCGTCAACGTCACCGTGTCGGACGGCACGAAGTTCCAAGTACTCGGCCGATACAGCGTCGTGGACGGCCCGCGCACCGAAAAGATTGTCGTGCAGTCGATCGCCGGGAACGTCCTCACGCTCACCGCGCCAACGAAGTACCAGCATGCCGACCGGTGTCAGATCGGGCAGTCCGTGTGTGAGGACACCGAGCTGATCGGCAACAGCTGCTCCGGCGGCAACGACGCCGGGATCAAACTGGCCTCCGCGGTGCGCACCACCATCGCGAAGAACCCCATCGCTTCGTCCGGGCTGCGCGGAATCGACCTGCAGATCTGGTCCAGCGGCGGCCTGCAGCCGCCCTACGGAACCCTCATCACGGGCAACAACATCGTCGCCCCTGACACGACCGGCGACGGCGCCGCCTACTCGGCAATCGCCGCATACCAGGTGTCCGACCTGCAGATCACCGGCAACCGGATGTCCGGCGCCGCAGCCGCGAACGTGTCCTACACGACGCTCTACCTCGGCGGCATCACCGACTCCACCGTGGAGAACAACACCATCGCCGACTCCTACGGGGTCGGGCTGCGTCTCGACGCGGTGAACGAGTGGGTCTGCAAACGCGTCAAGGTGACCGGCAACACCGTCGCACGCTGCCTCGGCGAGGGCGTCCTACTCTGGGGCGGCGACAGCCTCGACATCAGCGGGAACACCATCGTCAACTGCGCCTCCAACGCCGGTCCCGGCGGGTTCGGCGGCGGCCTCAACATCCGAGGCGTTGCCAACAGCGTGTTCACGCGGAACACAGTGGTCGACAACGGCCACAACGGGATCGGCCTGGACAGTGCCACGATCCAGGGCACGACCGTGTACTGCACCAACAACCTCTTCGCAGAGAACATCTCCCGAGACGACGGCAAGAACTACGACCCGTGGAACGGCTCGGCGACCCAGCAAGGCTCTGGCATCAAGGAACTCAGCGCCGGGCAGGGGCCGAACAATTTCTTGAACAACCAGGTCAGCGGGACTCTCCAGGACTGGGGCATCACCTCGACTGGCAACATGCTGCGAGGGAACCGGGGCTACAACCCCGTCGGGAAGTTCGGCGCCCAGCCGGCCGTACCTGCGTCCGGGACGTCGTACACGAACACGCTAAACACGGACGCCACCGTCTTCGTCACCGGCGGCACCGTCACCGCAGTCAGCGTCGGCGGGCAGGCAACCGGCCTCACCACCCCCGCCACCGTCCGCGTACCAGCCGGACAGGCCATCACCCTCACCTACAGCGTGGCCCCCACCTGGGTGTGGTTCGGGGACTGAAGGGAGCACGTCATGGGGCAGGGGCGTTCCCGCGCCGAACATGCCGCCATCAGCGCCAGGCGGGCGAAGCTGGTCGATTACCGGCGCAAAAAGATCCCATACGCGACGTTCTATGAAGAACTCGGATATTCCACCGTCCAGGCGGCCCGCAAGGACTTCACCAGGGCGCTTGAGGAGTCGATTGCCGCCCAGCACACGTCGGTCGAGGTCTACCGGGAAGAGCAACTCGAAGAGCTGGACTACCTAGCCGAGGAAGCCCACAAGATCCTCCGGGCGCGCCACTACGTCGTCACCCAAAGCGGCAGGATCGTCGAAGACCCCGAAACCGGCCAGCCCATGGTCGACGACGGGCCCGTCCTCGCCGCGATCGACCGACTCATCAAGATCCTCGACCGCGTTGCCAAGCTCCGCGGACTGGACCAGATCAAGGTGGAGGTGATGACGATCGATGCCATCGAGGCAGCCATCGCCGACCTCAACGCTCAGCTCGCCGCTACTGACGTTGAAGCTGGAGAAGCTGCAGCAACTGAAGCGGCTGACGGCTGAGGTCGAGGCTCGTAAGGCTGCGCGGCGTGCCTCGCAGCCCGATTGGGGGACGCCCGGCGACCTGGCGAAACTGGTCAATCCGGCGACGATGCAGACTCCCGCGCTGGACGTGATCGACCGCGAGATCATGTGGGCGTACTCCACCCCAGGCGCCCGGCTGATCGTCTCCATGCCGCCACAGGAAGGGAAGTCGGAGCGGGTCACCAAGACCGGCACCCTCTGGGCTCTCACCCAAGACCCCAAACGCCGCATGGGCATCGTCTCCTACTCGCAGTCCCTCGCCGAAACATTCGGCAGGGAGATCCGCAACTGGATCACCATGTGCGACGGCGACGAAGGTACCTTCGACATCGGCCTCCAGATCGCCCGTGACTACGGCTCCGCGAAACGCTGGCAGCTCGCCGGCCACCGCGGAGGCGTCGTCTGCGTCGGTATCGGATCCGGCCTGACAGGCCGCCCCATCGACGCCCTCGTCATCGACGACCCGTTCTCCGACAAGTCCCAAGCGGACTCCGCGTACTACCGCGAGCGCGTGTGGGGCTGGTGGCAGGCCGTCGGATCCACCCGGCTCGCCCCCGGCGCACCAGTGATCGTCATCATGACGCGGTGGCACGAGGACGACTTCGCGGGACGTCTCCTCGCCGCGGAGGACGGGAACCGCTGGCGAGTCGTCAACATTCCGGCATTCGCGGACCACGACCCGAACAAGGGCGAGACCGACCTGCTGGACAGGCAGCCCGGCCAGTGGCTGGTCTCCGCGCGCGGCCGGACCGAAGCAGAGTGGGAGCAGATCCGCATCCAGGCGGGAAGCCGCGTGTTCACCGCCCTCTACCAGGGGCGCCCATCCCCGGACTCGGGAAACGTGTGGCAACGCCCGTGGTGGCGCCGCTACACCACCCCGCTGTGGTCGCAGCACCCGACGATCCCGGATGCGTACCGGGTCGAGGAGTGCGACGAGATCGTCATGTCCTGGGACATGACGTTCAAGGACACGAAGTCCTCCGACTACGTGGTCGGCCAGGTGTGGGCGCGGCGTGGCGCCAGCGTCTACCTGCTGGACCAGATCCACAAGCGGCTGTCGTTCACCGACACCGTCACCGCGTTCAAAGCGCTGGCCGCCCGCTGGCCGCAGGCAACCGCCAAATACGTCGAGGACAAGGCGAACGGCACGGCGATCATCGACACGCTCCGCCAGAAGATCCCCGGGATCGTGGCCGTCACCCCAACCGAAAGCAAGTACGCACGGGCCAACGCCGTCGCCCCCGTCATCGAAGCCGGCAACGTCTTCCTACCCGAGGCGGGGATCGCCTTGTTCGACCCCGAACCACTCATTGATGAGGCGGCCGGGTTCCCGAACGCGGCCCACGACGACCAGGTCGACGCCACCAGCCAGGCCCTTGCACAGATGCTCCTCGACGGAACAGGCGCCCAAGCCTGGATCGACTACGTGCGCCGCAAAGCACAGGAGGCCCAGACCTCCGCGGAAGCCGAGGCAGAACCCGAGCCGGCCGAGGCCGCGGAGCCTACGCCCGAGCCTGTCGAAGACCCCGTTGAGGCGCGTCGCCGTGCCCGTACCGCCGCGTTCCGTCAGCAGCAACGCATGTAGCCGAGGGGGTTGCGCCGCATGGGTGTCCGTGACCGTCTCACCGCGCTTCGCAAGGTCTTCGGAACCTCGGTGCCGCCGCAGATCCAGGCAGGCGAGCAGGCCGCGGGCATGGGTCCCGTCAAGCCGTTCAGCCCGGGTGAGCCGATCGGCCCCTACGACGGCTACTCCCGCACACCCCGCAGCCGGGACTTCGTCACCGGCTACAACATCGCAACGAGGCCCCGCACCCACGAACGGGTCTCGTTCGACACGTTGAATGGTCTCGTCGAGGCCTACGACGTGGCACAGGCGTGCATCTGGCACCGGATCGACTCCATCCGCGCCCTCGGATGGTCCCTCGTCCCGGCCAGGGGCTTCACCGGCGACGCCGACGCCGCGATCGAAGCCGGCATGCGGGTCCTGGAGAAGCCGGACCGGCAGACGCCGTTCTCAGCGTGGATGGCGAAGTGGCTGTACGACATCCTCGCCTACGACGCCGGCACCCTGTACCGACTGCGGAACCGGCGCGGCGACGTCATCGGCCTCCGCGTCGTCGACGGAACCAGCGTCGCCCCGCTGCTCGACTACTGGGGCAACTCGCCGGAGCCCCCGGCCGAAGCCTACGTGCAGTACGTCCAGGGCCTGCCGTGGAACTGGCTGACCCGCGATGACCTGATCTACGAGCCATTCCGGCCGCGCGCCAACAGCCCCTATGGGACGGCGCCGCTCGAGAGCATCCTGCTGAATGCCAACACTGACCTACGGTTCCAGCAGTACTTCCTGGAGAGGTTCACTGAGGGGAACCTGCCTTCGGCGTTCGCGTCGGCACCCGACACGTGGACACCGCAGCAGATCGAAGCGTTCCAGGAGCTGTGGGACGCGGCTATGCTCGGCGACCAGGCGGCCAAGCATCAGATCAAGTGGCTGCCTGGCGGGTCGAAGATCGCCTGGTCCAACGAGAAAGACTTCCAAGACCACTTCTCACTGTTTTTGATGCGGAAGACGGCCGCCGCGTTCCATGTCGTCCCCGCCGACCTCGGGTTCACGGAGAACGTCAACAGGAGTAGCGGCGAAACCCAGGGCGACGTGCAGCACCGCGTCGGCGACCTGCCTCTCGTCTCCCACATCGAAGGCGTCATCAGCCACTTCCTGCGCCGCGACCTCGGGCTCCCGCTTGAGTTCGCGTTCGACACCGGGCAGGAAAAGGAGGACCGGCTCCAGCTGGCGCAGGCCTGGCAGATCTACATCGAATCCGGCATGGCCAGCCCGGACGAAGGCCGCGAAGAACTCCTCGGCCTGCCCGGCGACCCGCGCCGGCCTACACCGCGGTTCTTCTCCACTAGCCGCCTCGGCCCTGTGCCTCTGCTGGCGATCGATGGCGTGGCTGGGAAGGTCGACCCCGAGACGTTCGGCCCGGCGGAGGACCAGCCGGTCCTTTACCAGCCGTTCGTGCCGCCGCCGGGTGTCGTCCCGGAGGCCGGCACCACGGACGCCAAGGCATCGCTCGCGGCCGAGGACGCCTACCAGGTGGCGCGACGTGAGCAGCTGGAGGCGCAGAACCCACCGCTCCCTGTCGCCAAGGACGGTGAGGCCGGAGCGACCGCGGGGATCACCTCCGGGACCGGCATCAACTCCTACGACCTCGTCGGCCACAACGACGAGGACGAGGAGCAGGAGCCGGACCCTCAGCAGGAGCAGCTCGTCAAAGGCGAACTGGCGGCGTTCCGTACCTTCCGCAAGGCCCGCCGCCGCTCTGGCGTGTGGAGGGACTTCGAGTTCCGGCATGTCGAGCCCGTCCAAGGCCACCGGCTCAACGACGCGGGGCGCCTGGCGGTACGCAAGGCTGCGGGCGAGGTTGCGGTCGCCGGGCTCGCAGTCCGCGCCGCAGACACCGGCCGGGTCCTCATGCTGCAGCGGTGCCTCGACGACGAAGACCCGGCAGGCGGCATGTGGGAGTTCCCCGGCGGCCACCTGGAGGGCGACGAGACCCCACTGCAGGGGGCTTGGCGGGAGTGGGCAGAGGAAACCGGCTGCATCCCCCCGCCCGGCGAGAAGACCGGCACGTGGACGAGTCCGAACGGCATCTACCAGGGCATCGTCTGGACCGTGCCGGGCGAGAACTGCGTGCCCACGAACGGCGACCGCGACGGGATCACGAACCCGGACGACCCCGACGGGGATTGCATCGAAGCCATCGCCTGGTGGGATCCGCAGCAGCTGCCCGGCAACCCGGCCGTGCGGCCCGAACTCCTCGAAGCCATCGAGGACGTGATGGCCGCCCTCGGCTGCCAACCCGTCGAGAAAGCCGACGGCGAGGACGGTGACGACACCGACCCAAAAGGCGACACCCCGGACGGGGACTGGCCGGGCTGGGAGCACGATGAGCGGTGCGCAGACCACTGGGCGCCGCTGATCGCCACAGCCCTGGCCGGGGCCGTCACCGCCCGGCAAGCCCGGCAGATCGCCCGCGACTACCGGGACAGCGGCCACGCACTCGGAGGGCAAGACCGTAAGACCCAGGTCGCCTCCGTCGCGGCCTGGCTCGCCGCCCGGGGCATCGACCTTGCAACACCGTTGGTCGACCCGCTCACCGGCCTGTACACGGATGCCTACGTGATCGGTGCGACTTCCGCCCTGGCGGCGATCGAAGGCGGACGCCCGCAGTTCGGCGACTGGAGGCCGGGCCGCACCGACGAGGCGCGCAGCAGGATTGACGAGTTTGGGCAGGCCCTCGGCCTCGCCGTCCTGCTGGAGACCCTCGAGCAGGCTGCCCAGTCGATCGCCGACGGGCGGTTGAAGGATCTCGCGCGCAGCCTCATCGACGGCACCGAAGCAGGCGACGTCGGCACGGCACTCCAGGACGCCCTCGCCGACGCCGACCGGGCCGAAGCCGTGGCCATCACCGAGGTGACCCGCGGATCCGGTGCCGGTGCTCTCGACGCCTACCAGCAGCGCGGCGTCTCCAGGGTCCGCTGGCAGACCGAGGGAGACCGCAAGGTCTGCAAGCTCTGCCTCGGCAACGAGGACGCCGACCCTGTGCCGACCGGCCAGCCCTTCCAGTCCGGGGACACATCCCCACCCGCCCATTTCCGGTGCCGCTGCGCGGCCGTACCTGCCTAGGAGGCGTTCCTGTGGCCGACGAACAACGCTTCGTGCTCGGGCTCGCCTATCAGGCCGGGCGTGACCCCCGCATCGCGAAGGGCGCAGACGGCGGCAGAGACTTCTTCACGGCCGAAGAGCTGGAAAAGGCGTGCTGGTCGTTCCTGCCAGGCGGCGGCGAAATCGGGCTGTTCCACGCGGACGGCACGGTCGGCCATCTGACCGTCACCGAGAACAGCATCTATCGCGGCCCGGACTGGGAGCAGCCCGACGGCACCGTCATCAAGGCCGGGGACTGGCTCATCGGCGGCATCTGCGACGAGACCGCGTGGCGGCTCGTCAAGGAAGGGAAAGTCACCGGCTTCAGCCCCCAGGGCGTCGCCCGCCGCATCACACCAAGAGACGTCAGGAGTGAGACGTGACAGACGTACTCGACGACGACACCGAATTCACCGAGCTCGTCGACGCCAACGTCCCTCGCGTCGACCTTGTGGGGCGGCCCGCGAACGGATCTGCCGGGTTCCTGCTGATGAAGCAGGACGCGAACGGCGGGCTCATGGATCCGGACTTTGTCCGTGACCTGATCGGCAAGTCCGAGCCCGAACCGGAGCCCGTGGCGAAGGAGACGGTGACGATGACCGGCAGCCCCGGCGCCATCGCCCGACTGATCCACGAAGCCGCCGTTCGTGCCGAGCGGGTCCCCGAAGGCCTTGCCAAGGCCGAACGCAGCACTGCCTCAACCAACGACCTCCCTGACAGCGCCTTCGCCTACATCGAGCCCGGCGGCAAGAAGGACGACGAGGGCAAGACCGTCCCCCGCTCCCTACGCCACTTCCCCATCGACGACGAGGCGCACGTCCGGAACGCCCTCTCCCGCGCCCCCCAGTCCCCGTTCGGAGACAAGGCCATGCCGAAGATCCGAGCCGCCGCAAAGAAGTTCGGAATCGAGGTATCCAAGGCCATGGAAGACGACGACGCACTCGACCCGATGACGGCGCTCGCCGAACCGGACGGGGACGCGCCCGGCATGGATACCGACCCCGGCAGCCCCGCCTGGGAGGCCGTCGACGCTGCCACCGCCCGCAAGTGGACCGCCATCCTCGCCCGCGCCAAGGCTGCCATCGATCTGCTCGCCGACCGGGAGATGATGGAAGCCGCCTCCGGCGCCGACCCCGACGACCAAGAGCAGGCATACGACCTGCAAGACGCGTGCTGTGCCATCGACTACGCCATCTCCGTCCTCGCCCCGTTCGCGGTCGCCGAGCAGGCCGAAGCGGACTGTGCTGCCGACATGCAGATGGTCGGCAAGGCCCTCGCCAGCTTCGACACCGACCAACTGGACACGATCGAGGCCCTCGGCCAGGTCCGCAAGGCGGGACGCGTCCTGTCCACCGCTAACGAGCAGGCCATCCGCGGCGCCGTTGAGAGCCTGCAGAAGGTGCTCGCCTCGCTGCCTGCCGCCCCCACCACCGAAGAGGAGAGCGGCCGGCTGGTCGCCAAGACCGCCAATGAGGAGCCCAACATGCCGCAGCCCACACTGACCGAGGACGTCACCGCCGCGTCCGGCGAGGAGCCTGCCATGGGCACCACAGAGCCGGAGTCGAAGGAGATGGCCAAGGCCGACGGCGAGAAGGAGATGGTCGCCGTCTACGACAAGAAGGGCAACCTCGTCGGCATCGTCGACCCCGAGCGGATCACCCGCATCGCCGGTGCCGAATCCGACGACGAGGACGGCCAGGACGACTCCTCGGCCGATGACGGCGACAAGACCGACGGCGCCGAGGACGGCGCCGCCCCCGAAACTCCCGACCTGGAGCCCGCCCCGGCGGCCGAGGTCGGAACCCCCGCCGACGCCGCAGCCAGCGACGACGACGTCACCAAGACCGAAACCACCAACGAGACCGACGCCACCTCGGACGCCGTACTCAAGAGCAGCATCACGGAGCTGGTCAAGGGCATCCTCGACGAACACAGCGCCACCCAGACGGAACAGCTCACCAAGCAGCGTGAGGCCGTTCTGGAGCTGGCGGACATCGTCGAGACGCTGAAGGGCCGCATCGGGACGCTGGAAGAGCAGCCCGCCGAGCCGCGCGTGTTCACCAACGGAGCCGTCCCGCCGCCGCACCAGATGCGCGGCCAGGACCAGGGCGCACCGCCCATCGACGTGGCCAAGGCTCGCGACCTCAAGCAGACCCTCTACAAGGGCACTGCCCGCGAGCAGAACCAGGCCGCCGTCGACATGCAGACCGCCGCCATCGAAGCGCTCCAGAGGATCCACCAGCGGCAGCAGTAGCCGCCCCTTCTCTTCCAGCCCAGCCCCCGAGACGCCGAAGCGCCGGGGGCTTTCGCATGCCCAGGAGGCATCCGTGTCCATGCAAAACGTCACCGAGGAGACCCTGGCTGCCATTACCAAGGCGCAGACCAGCGGCATCCTCGAAACGACCGGCATCTACAGCTACGACCTGTCCGAGCTCGTCTCGCTGATCCCGGTCGTCACCCCGTTCCGCGACATCGTCGCCCGCAAGCAGTCCCCGGACGGTAACCCCTACGCCGTCTGGCGCGCGATCATGAACCTCAACAGCGCGCAGCCCGACCCCTCGATGGGCTTCGACTTCGCCGCGAACGAAGTCCAGTACCAGGAGCAGGACTTCCAGGCCAGGTACAAGCCCACCGGCTACGCGGGACTCGTCACCCAGGACGCCTACGACCTGGCCAAGGGCTACGCCGACCCCTACGCCGTTGCCACATTCCAGACCCTCAACCAGGTCCTCATCGGCGACGACAGGAAGCTGATCGGCGGCCAGTCGTTCGCCCTCGCCGCCCCGGCCGCGCCGACGCTGGTGCAGTCGGCGACCGGCGGCACGATCGGTGCTGTCAGCCTGTACGTCGCTGTTGCGGCGCGTACCGGATCCGGCTACTACTACGGCTCCGGAAACAGCCAGGGCACGAGCAGCGTCGTCTCCACGTTCGGGTCCGGGTCGACGAACTCGGTCACCGCGACTGTCGCCGCTGTCCGCGGCGCCGTCGCCTACGACTGGTTCTACAGCACGAACGGCTCGACCTGGTTCTACTACACGACGACCTCGGTCAACACCGTCAAGGTCACCAAGACGATCTCGTCGAACCAGGCCCTCCCCGCCAGCCTGCCGGACCTGTCCACCAGCTGGAAGGGCACCGCCAACGCGGTTCCGACCATCAACACCGCAGCCGACAACGGCTCCGCGAACGCCGCCGACTACGACGGCTTCCTCGCCAGCCTCACCGGCGACTACAACGGCTCCGGCCAGTGGGTCCAGCCCGGCACCGGAACCGCCAACCCGTCCATCTTCAACAGCCTCGACGGCGCCGCACTGACCCTGTCCGGCGGCAGCGTGACCGAGATCGAAAACCTGCTCTTCCTGCCGCTGTGGAACCAGGTCAAGTGCTCCCCGACCGCGCTGATGATGAACGCCGCGCAGGCCCAGGAGATCGCGAACCTCGTCCTCGGCGGGTCCGCGGCAACGACGTTCCTCAACACCGACGCCTCCGGCCGTATCAGCACGACCGCCGGCGGCCGCGTCGGCGAGATCGTCAACGCCCCCGCAGGCGGCGTGACCGTCCCGATCGAGGTCCACGTCTCCCTCCCGCCGGGCACGATCATCGCCCGCACCGACAGGGTTCCGTTCCCCCAGGCCAACATCAGCTCGGTCTTGGAATACAGGGCCCTGCGCGACACCGCCCAGTACGAGTACGGCATCAGCCGCGTCGCCAACACCGCGGGCGGCGGGCCGCGTAAAGAATTCGAAATTCGCAGTGTCGGGGCATTTCTGAACCGCGCGCCGGTCGCGATGGCGACGCTCGGGAATGTGGCCTGAGCAATCGGCTGACCTGCGGTTTCCTGGCGGGCATGGTCATTAATCGTGCCCGCCTGCTGGGCCTCGGTAGGAGTGGCGCTACTCCTACCGAGGCGCACCGGCAAGGCCATCAACCCTCGCATCAAGGAGAGCAGGCATGCGCCTCTATACGCGCACGGGCGCGACCGCGCTCGACGACCCCGAATACGGGCACTTCGACGCCGACAAGGAGGGCGGATTCGACTTCCCCGACGACCTGTCCGACCGCCTCCACGGCTTCTGCGTCGGCGGACAGCCGATGTGGGAGACCGACATCGAACGCCAGCACCGGCAAGTGTTCGAGGAGATGGAACGCCGCAAGGACCCGGCGACGTTGCTGTCCGCCGTCGAGCAGCTGGTGAGGGCCGCGCAGGCTACTGCGGTTGCTGAGACCCGGGCCGATCCGGCTCCGGAGCCTGCCAAGCCTGCGAAGACCACGCGCGCACGCAAGACCCCGGCCGCCGAGTAGCGGCACGCACCGAGCACCAAGACAGCCGCGCGGTGCGCCGCGCCGATCCTCTGGAGACACCCCATGCCCACCACGATCGTGACCGGCGGCCCCAACGGTCCTCTCGCTGCCGAGACTACGGGCGACACCATGCAGGGCCCGCTTACCCTCGCCAACCAGGCGAACGCGCCTGCCACCCCGACCGGCGCCGCCGTCGTGTACGCAACCGGTGGGGTGATGACCTACGTCAACCCGCAGGGCCTGGTGAACACCATCGTTGGCTCCCAGGGCGGACTGACCGCCGCCGGGTCCGCGATCACGGGCACCGTTGCGGAAACCGTGCTGCAGTCCATGTCGCTTCCGGCGAACGACGCAATCCCCTCCGCCGTGTATAAGTTGGTCGGCTGGGGCGTGTTTTCCACGACCGCATCGCCCGGCAACACCGTCTTCACGATGCGGCTCGGCGGCGTCGCGGGCACGTCTTTGGTGGCAAGCGCGAACATCGCGCTGACGGCGTCGCTGACGAACGCGCAGTTCAACTACGAGGCCAGGATCAACTTCCTGACCCCGACGTCGATCACCGCTGATGTTGAGATGACGATCAACACTGCTGCGGGCGGCGCGGCGAACGAGTACCTGTTCGCCACCACGGCCCCGGTCACGGTGTCGCTCACCTCGACGAAGGCGTGGGTCCTGGACATCACCCCCGGCGCGTCGGGCAACTCGATCACGCTGCTTGGAGGATGGTCGGAACGAGTCGCGTGACTCGTGTGGACTAGTCGCCCAGCAGCCGTGCCTTGGCCGAGGCGAACTCCTCCACCGAGAGCACCCCTTGCTGGTGGAGGTCGTTGAGCTTCGCCAGCTCGTCGGCGATCGACGACTCGGCCTGCGGCGCTTCCGGGGCCGTGTGACGGGCGGCGATCGCGGCCTCAACGGCAGTGCGGAGCTCCTCGAACGGCGGCTGCTGCTTCTTGTTGAAAGTCACCGCGTGGGGGTCTCGGCGAGCGTCGGAATTCTGCGAGCCACTGCCGGACTTCGCAGTGATGGCGCCGGGGACGCTGAACTGGATGAAACCGCCGAACATTCCGGCGGGCTTCCATCTGACGGCGCTGATCTGCGAAATGTGCAGACGCGTCTCGCCTTTACCGACCAGGCTCATTCGACCCCGGGTGATGGTGACGTACTCGCCGTCGAACACGGCGGTCTCGGCGAACGCCTTCGCTTCGATCACTGCTGCTTCCCCTCCCTGGTGGTGCCCGCATCGTAGGGCAGCCGGCCGATTACCCGATGGTTGCGGATCTCGTGAGGGGGTGACCCGATTGGCCACCCCTTACGTGACGCCGCAGATGTTGACCGACGCACCGACTGGCGTGAGCTGGAGCATTATCCCCAAGCCCAAGGCCACGGGGCCGGAACAGCTCGCGGAGCAGACCGCCGTGTGCTGGCGTGCGACGTCGATCGTGGACACGTACTGCAACCAGGTGCTGCGGGCGACTGTCGACGCGGAGGAACTGTCCGGGCCGGGCGGCACCCGGGTGGCGATCCAGCGGGACACCGGCAACGGGATCCTGGTGATGCGGCGCTGGCCGGTCAGCCAGGTCCTCGCGGTGCAGATCGCACGGAACTCCGGGTTCCCCCGGGCGTGGACGACTGTCCCGGCCGGGCAGTACGAGGTGGCGCACCCGCTGATCAACCAGTACAGCGACAGTGCCTCCGCCACCACCCCGGACGGCGGATCGTCCATCCTCCTCGCCCCCGGCTACGTGACCCACGACTACGGCCGCAACGGGTTCCGGCTGCTCGTGTCGTACACCAACGGCTGGCCCCACACCTCCATGACAGCGACGGCGAATGCCGGGGCCGCCACGCTCCAGGTGGACGACGTCACCGGGTTCGTCGGAGCGAGCGCGTTCGTCTACGACGGGGCATCGACGGAACCGGTCAGCGTGACAGCCGTGTCGGCGGCGACGCCGATGCAGCTTCCCAACGGTGCCGGGACCGCGCAGACCGGCCCGGGCACGGTGACGCTGTCGGCGCCGCTGGCCAACGCGCACGCGGCCGGTGTAGTCGTCTCCGCGCTGCCCGCGAACGTGCTGTGGGCGACCGTGCTTGCGGCGGCGACACAGGCGCTGGAGTCCGGCATCACCAGCGTCTCCATCCAGAACATCCCCGGCTCGCAGACGGTCGGCGGTCACGGGGTGTCGGACATGCAGATGCAGTATCAGTGCCTCCTCGACCCGTACCGGCGGGTGATGTGACATGCCGCTCAACTCGACTCAGTTGTTCGTTCAGGGTCTGCTCGATGGGCTGCCGATCCCGGGATCCACACAGACGCTGGAGGCGTACATCACGCCCCCCACGGTCGACGAACTCGACAACCCGAAGGCCTACGTGTGGGGCGGCAGGCTGCGTGGAACGCGGCAGTCGATGCCGCGCGGGCAGGGCTTCAAGCGCCTGAACTGGAACGTCGACGTCTGGTTGACCTACGAGACCAACCCGGACGGGCCCTCTGTGGACCAGGAGTTCCCGCTGATCGTCGACGCCGTCATGAACAAGGTGTGGACGACCCCGATGAACGACACGTTCATCACCGATCCGACGACCGGCGTGAAGAGCCAGATCCTGGCGATCGGCGAGGACTTCGACTTCGAGTACCCGCCCGAACGCGTCCCCGCCACGCTGCGAATGCTCTACTACACCGCCCGACTGGGCCTGAACGTGTACGAGGCGGTACAGGCATGACCCGGGTGACGCTTCCCGACAACGCCCGCGGCGTCGCTATGGACGGCTCCAACCGGTACACCGCGAAGCCCGGCGACCAGGTCACCGTCTCGCCGGGGCATGCCGAATACATCCGGCAGCACGCCCGCCCTGGCCGCGGCCAATTCACGGTCGGCACGAAGCGCGGCATGCGCTGCGAGCCGTGCGCCCGAACCTGGAACGCCTGGAACCTCGAGTGCCCCCGCTGCGGGGAACTCACGGAGGAGGTCGCATAGATGGCGCGTGCCGGGAACCGCTGCCGACGCTGCTCGGGCCCTCTGCGGGGCCGCAGCGGACGCCGCGCAGACATCGTTCAGTTCTGCGCCGAATGCGGCGACGGCGTGTGCGTCCGGCACGTCACCTGGGACTCCGAACGCGGCGGATGGATCTGCACCCGGTGCGACCGCACCTCGACGGCGTAGGAGGCTCACATGGCCGGCACGTTCAACATCACCGGTGACATCTCCCACGCTACCGCCCGGTTGAAGCGGGTCCAGTGGACCGCTGCAGCGAACGAGTGGGCCGATCACGTCGGGCCGCGCATGCAGGGCGCAATCCGGCAGGCCGCTCCCGTCGCCCCGGTGAATGGCGGAAGGCTGCGGGACGCGACCCTCTGGCAGCGCCACACAGGCCCCGGCATGGTCCGTCTGGAGTTCCGGGCCGACAACGTGCCCTACGTGCCCTACGTGCTGAACCCGACCCGACCGCACCAGATCGTGCCGAGGAATGCGCGAGTCCTGCGCTGGACCACGCCCGGCGGCGGCTCCTTCTTCGCCCACCGGGTCAACCACCCGGGCACCCGCGGCAACCCGTACCCAACCCGCGCCTACCACGCCATGCGCTCGGAGATCGTCACCGCGTTCCGGGCCGCCATCGCCCGCCAGATCTGAGGAGCACCCCGTGGACAGCACCGACAGCCCGGACGAGAAGAAGACCCGCAGCCCCCGCCGCACCCCGCCCCCCGTCCAGCAGGCCGCCCCCGAACCGGAGACGCAGGACGCCCCGCCCGCGGAGGAGAAGCCCCCGGCGCCGGCACCGGAGTGGCTGCGCTACACCGGTCAGACCCCGGCAGTTTTCATGGACCTGGGTGGCGAAATCGAGCCCGGCCAGGTGGTCCGGCCTGGGGATGCCTCCCTCGCCGAGGTGCTCCTGAAGCGAAGCAGCCCGCGGGACTTCGAGCCCGCCGAGGCACCCGCCCCCGATGCCGACCGCGGCACCGCCAACTAATCCGTACTACCGAAACCCCTGATGGAGGCGTGTGCCGACGACTGTTGTAGAGCGCTGGGGATCCCTGTCCGCAACCGGCATTGCCCGAGAGCCGCAGTTCTCGACGGTGACGACCCCGACCACTTTCCTGCCGATGACCGGCAACTCGCTGGACCTCGACCCGGGGCTGTTCTTCCCGAAGGTCATGATGGGGCAGCGGGACGTCAACATCTTCCCGCTGTACGGCCAGTACAAGAACGCGGGCTCCATCACCGGCCCCTTGTTTCCGACGAACGCGGCTGCGCTCATCTCCGCGTCCATCGGCGCGGATGCCTCCGCCGGGTTCGGTGTCACCGGTTCTACGCCGACGAGTTCGACGACCACGTCCGCGCCGGTCACGGCGGGCGCGACCACGGTGACCGTGACCAGCGCGACCGGGTACACGGTCGGCGGGATCATTCAGGTCGACGTCAACAACACCGTCACGCCGACGACTGCCGAGTGCCGCAAGATCGCGTCGATCGCCTCCAACACGCTGACGGTCGACGTCGCGTTTACCTACGCCCACGCGTCGGGCGCCACCGTCGCCGTCGTCACGGCGCCGTTCACGCACTCGATCCAGCAGGCCAACACGCTGCCGTCCCTGACGGTCGAGAAGAACCTCGGCGGGTTCGAGAGCCTGCAGTTCAGCGGCTCCAGGGTCAACAAGTTCGGCCTTCAGGTCACCAACGGCAACCAGGAAGCGACGGTCACAGCGGACGTGCAGGCGAAGCACGCCGCGGTCCTGGCCACGCCGTCCAGCATCAGCGTGATCAACGAGTTGCCGTACACGTTCGCCGAGACCACGCTGAGCCTCAACTCGCAGACGGTCGCACAGGCCACGAGCGCGGACCTGAGCGTGGAGAACGGACTGAAGGACACCTACACCTTCAACAGCTCCCACGAGCTGCAGTTCCTCACCCCGCTGACCCGCACCGTGTCCTTCAAGGCCGACCTCGTCTTCACGTCGCTGGATGATCCGACGTGGGGCTACTGGACGCAGATGACTACCGGCACGGACTTCTCGACCACGCTGGCGCTCACGCACCCGGCGAGCGGCGGAACGGTCTCGTTCACCATGCCCAAGGCGAAGATCAAGACGTACACGGACGCCGTGAAGATCGACGACGTGATCATCAGCACGATCACCTTCGACGTCTACCTCAACCTCACGACGCTGCAAACGATCTCCGCCAGCGTCGTCAACTCGTCCTACCTGCCGCTCTAAACAGCGGCACCCCTACCCTCACCTGGAGCAGCGCATGGGCTTCCTCTCCCGCTACAGCGGCACCGACATCATCGACCTCGGCGACAGCTACAGCGTCACCATCCTCCAGCACCTCCCCGGCGACGCCCAGGAAGCCGCCGAGGCCGCCAAGGTCAAGGCCGTCGCCAACGTCGAGTCCGACGGCGAGAACCGCACCGTGGCCGTCGAGACGAGCCAGGACATGGCCCGCTACACCACGCTGCTGCTCCACGCCGCAATCGTCGGATGGAACCTCACCGACGAACGCGACCAGCTGCTGCCACTCGCCCCCGACGAGCAGCGACTCGCCTCCATCAAGCGCCTGCCGGCCGAAGTCCGCACCCGGCTACGGGAGCACATCGAGGCCAACATGAAGGCCGAGGTCCGTACCCCCGACGAGCAGCGCCAGTTTCGTGGAGCAGGTGACGGGGGCGCTCCGGTCGGGGAAGGGTGGCCCGGCGATCCTGCAGGAAGCCCGGCTCCTGGAGGAGTTCTGGACCCGGCTGGGAGTCTCTGAGGACCAGCTTCGCCGCTGGCCCCAGCAGCGGGTCGCCGACTACCTCCGCATCTGGCAGATCGAGTACGCGCTGAAGAACGAGCAGCAGGCCGCAGGCTCCGGTGGACCGCAGCCTGCGGGGGCCATGTCGCAGGCCGACGCAACCGAGGCAGCCTTCCGGGCCATGGCCGCCCAAGCCCAGCCCCGCACACCCGCCTGAACCGACCGCCTGGGGGTGTGTGGACGACATCTCGATGCTGCTCGTGCTGGAAGCCCACGACAAAGCCTCCAGCATCATCGGCAAGGTCACCGGCGCGTTCGAAGCCATGGGCGAGAAGGTCAAGGCCGCAGCCGCACGGGCAGCCATGTCCACGGAGCAACTGCAGGCCGTCCAGGACCGAGCCGCCGCCGCGGCCACCGCCTACAGCCGAGCCCAGACCGAGCAGGCCAACAAGCAAGCCGTCCTCCGCCAGTCCACCATCGACCTGGCCATGGCCGAGGAGGAGTACGCGGCCAAGACCGCCGCCGCCGCGGAGGCCGCCCGCAAGGCCGCGACCGCGACCGGCGAGGAAGCCGCGGCGGCCCGGGAAGCCGCCCGGGTGCAGGCAGAATCCGCGCAGATGGCCGCGCAGACGGTGGCGGACGCGTCTGCCCGCCAGGTGGCTGCAGCGGACGCGGTCATCAAGGCCGATGACGAGGTTGCCCTGCGGTCCCGGCAGTCGGCGGAGGCGCAGCGTGCCGCCGCCGAAGGCACGGGCCTCGGCACTGCCGCGCTCAAGGGTGTGGCCGTAGCTGGCGCGGCTGCCGCGGTAGCCGTGGGCGCGGTAGGTGTGCATGCAGTGAAGGCCGCCGGGGACTTCCAGCAGGGCATGACCCGCCTGGTCACGTCCGCGGGCGAGTCCGAGTCGGCGGTCGGCAAGGTGTCCTCTGGCGTGCTGAAGTTGTCCGTCGACACGGCCACGTCCACGGACGAGTTGTCCAAGGGCCTGTACATGATCGAGTCGGCGGGCTATCACGGCGCCGCCGGCCTCGCCGTCCTCAAGGCTGCTGCGCAGGGCGCTCGGGCGGAGGGCGCCTCGCTCGACGAGGTCGGCAACGCGCTGACCAGCATGCTCAACGCCTACGGGATGAAGGCGTCCGACGCCACGCGGGCGACGGACATGATGGTCGCGACGGTCGCCGCGGGCAAGATGAAGATGCAGGACCTCGCGAGCAGCCTGTCCGCGGTCCTGCCAGTGGCCGCCGCCGCGCACATTTCGTTTCAGCAGGTCGGCGCCGCCATCGCCACCATGACCAGCCAGGGCATGTCCGCGCAGCAGGCCACCCAGAACCTCTCCCATCTCATCCAGAAGCTTCAGAGCCCGACGGCCGAGTCCACCAAGTACCTGGCACAGCTCGGCTTGGACGCACAGGACTTGTCCGCGCACCTCGGGGAACGGGGCCTGACGGGCACGCTCGACATGGTGTACAAGGCGATCGCCCAGCACATCGGCCCGTCCGGGCAGGTCGTCGTCGACGCGTTCAACAAGTCTCAGGCGGCGGCCCGGGACCTGCAGGAGATGCTGAAGAACATGCCGCCGGACCTGGCCCGGCTCGGCAAGGCGTACATGGACGGCTCCGTCTCGGTGAAGCAGATGACCACCGACATCAAGGGCATGTCCGGGCCGAACGCGACGATGATGAAGCAGTTCGTTGCCCTCGCCGCGAACAGCCAGGGCTTCAATCAGATGCTGAAGACCGGGAACCCGGCGGCGCTCACGTTCGCCGCGGCACTGAAGAAGACGTTGGGCGACTCGACCTCGCTGAACACGGCGCTGCTCATCGGCGGCAGCCACATGGCGACGTTCAAGGCGAACGTCGCCAGCGTGGCGGACGCGGCCCGCAAGGCGGGCAAGGACGTCAACGGTTGGTCGGAGATCCAGCACACCTTCAACTTCAAGATGGCCCAGCTCAAGGACTCCGTGCACGCCGCGGTGATCGCGATCGGTATCGGACTGCTCCCGGCCGTCACGAAGATCGCTCAGGCTGTGGTGACGGTCGTCAAACCCGTCGCGGAGTGGATGACCGCGCACCAGAAACTCTCAACGATCATCCTCGCGAGCATCGGCGGCCTCGGCGCCCTGGTCGCCACGATCATCGGTGTCGCATTCGCGGTGAAGAAGGTGAAGGAGGCGTTCACTGCTCTCCAGGCCGCGTTCACGCTGGTCTCCGACGCCAACCCGATCATTCTGGCTCTCACTGCGATCGCCCTGGTTGCGATCCTGATTGCCACGCACTGGAAGCAGACCAAGCAGATCGTCGGCGAGGTCTGGGACTGGATCACATCCGCCGCCAGCGACGTGGCAGGGTTCTTCGTCCGCGTCTGGAAGGACGTCGTCAAGGTCTGGGACGACATCTGGGGTGCGATCGGCGGCACCGTCAAAAAATGGTGGCCACTCATCCTGGCCCCGTTCACCGGCGGCATGTCCCTGATCGTCGGCATCATCATCAAGTACCGCACGCAGATCGGCCATGCCTTCGAAGCCATCTGGAACTTCCTCGTCGACGTATGGGACGCGACCGGCGGCAAGCTGATCGGCGCCATCGAGCAGGCATGGTCTTCCGCCTCGCAGTCGGCATCCCGGGAGTGGAACCGGATCTCCGGCGACCTCTCACAGATCTGGGGCGAGCTCGTACAGCTCTGGAACGCCACCGGCGGCAAACTCGTCTCCTTCATCAGCGACCACTGGGCGCAGATCGAAGAGATCAGCAAGATCGTCTGGGGCGCCATCTGGGGCGACATCAAGCTCGTCTGGGGCTACATCTCCTCCTACATCGGCTCCGTCCTGGGGACCATCGGCGACATCATCGCCACCGCTTGGGCTGTGATCTCCGGCGTCGCGAAGGTCGCCTGGAATCTGATCTGGGGCTACATCAAGGGCGTCTGGGATCTCATCGTCGGGGTCGTCAAGGCCGCCCTGGACATCATCTACGGCGTCCTGATCAAGCCCACGTTTGAGGCGATCAAAGCCTTCTTCATAATTATCTGGGATGTGATCAAGGGCGTCATCAACACCGCCCTCGACCTCATCAAGGGCAGCATCCGGATCTTCACCGACATCGTCACAGGTAACTGGCAGCGCCTGTGGACCGACGTCAAGAACCTCGTTTCCAGCGTGCTGCGCGACATCTGGTCCACCATCAGCAGCATCTTCAATACCATCACCCGGTTCCTGACCTCCGTCATGTCCTCCATCAAGAGCGGACTCCTCGGCGCCTGGCGGGACATCTGGAACGGCATCAACGGCTTCCTGTCGTCCATCTGGAACGGCATCAAGGGAGCCTTCAACGCAGGCCTCGACGCCCTCGGCAACATCTGGAACCGGCTCAAGAAGTTGGCGGCCGATCCCGTGAACTTCGTGATCAGCACGGTCTACGACAACGGCATCCGCACCCTGTGGAACGATGTCTCCGGCCTGTTCGGCGGCCCCAGCGCCCCCTACGTCAACCCCGTCCGCTTCGCCAAGGGCGGCATCGTGCCCGGCTCTGGCACTGGCGACACCGTGCCCGCCCTGCTCACCCCAGGTGAGTTCGTCCTCTCCCTCGACATGATCCGGCGGGCGGGTGGTCCCGGAGCCATCGAAGCCGCGTTCGGGGCCGGCGCCAACGACGGCCGCCACTATGCCGGCGGCGGCTGGTCATGGAACCCGATCACCGACATCAAGCACCTCGGTGGCTACGTCATCAAGGGCCTCGACGCCCTCAAGGACGTCGCGCTCGGCGGCATCCACGCCGCCGCAGCGACCGCGTTCAAGGGCCTCAACGCGGTTCTCGGCCACATGCCCGGAGCCGGAACCGGCCTGGGCAAGATGATGACCTCGGGCGTCAAGTCCATCGAGAACAACCTGCTGAACTTCTTCGGCAAGAAGGACAAGACAGCCATCGCGGCGCCGGGCCACGTGTCCGGGACGCTGGTGCAGTGGCTGACGGCCGCCATCCGGGCCACCGGCGCCCCGATGTCCTGGCTGAACGGGCTCGAGGTCATCGCCATGAACGAGTCCGGCGGCAACCCGAACGCCATCAACAACTGGGACTCCAACGCGGCGGCAGGGGATCCGTCCCGGGGCCTCATGCAGACGATCATGTCCACGTTCATGGCATACCACCAGTCCGGCACGTCCTCGAACATCTACGATCCGATCGCCAACGCAGCCGCCGCGATCAACTACATCAAATCCGTCTACGGCAACATCAACAACGTGCCCGGCATCCGATCCATGGCCCACGGCGGACCCTACGTCGGCTACGAATCCGGCACCTGGGACACCGGGGCGTACCCGCAGATGGCGCTCCTCCATCCACACGAGGCGGTCCTCCCGGCCGGGGCGCTCGGCGGGAGCCGGCTCGGCGGCTTCACCACCGTCGTGTTCGACTTCCGCGGCACGCAGGTCATGAGCAACCGCGACATCGACCTGCTCGTCGACAAGATCGGCCGCCAGTTCACCCAAAAGGTGCTGCCCATGGCGGGAGTCCAGGTCCAGCGATGACTGCTCCAGGGGGTGTGTGTCCCAATCCCTCAAACTGACCGTCAACGGGGTCAACCGCACCGCCTACCTGGAGCAGTCCACCTGGACCATCTCCCAGAACTGGTCCCGGCAGGGCGACACCGCAACCATCAATCTCGTCGACGAGCACACCGGGGCACCCACGTTCTACGTGCCGCCGCTCGCCACCGTCACGCTCACGGACACCGGCATCAACCAGACCCTGTTCTCCGGCGTGTGCACGCTGCCGCAGCTCGCCTACCAGGGCCCCAACCTCAACTACTGGCAGATGTCCTGCACCGACTGGACATACCTGGCAGACAGGGCCCTGGTGGCGGGGGACTGGTCGAACATGACCGCCGACCAGTTGGCGATCACCTTTGTCAACCAGACCGGGGCGGGCATCATCGCGGCCTCCATCGCCTCGGGCGGGTACGTGCAGCCGTCACCGACGGTGCCCCGCCTGCAGATCAACTACCAGACGCTCACGGGCGCCCTCACCACCCTGTCGCAGCTCGTCAGCACCGCGGACACATGGGGCTGGTACATCGACGAGGGCCGGAACCTGCACTGGTTCAACACCAGCAACGCCCCGAACTCCGGGCTGACCTTCACGGATTCGGCCACCAAACTCGGCCAGTCCGGGTATGTGCAGTACGACTGGGACAACTACCACTACCTGTGGGACGCCACGAGCATCCGGAACCGCGTGACGGTCCAGGGCGCGAAATACAGCCAGCAGCAGGTTGACACGTTCGTCGGCAACGGCAGCCAGACCAGCTGGCCGCTCACGTTCACCGCCGACGCGAACAACCTCGGGAACGCGAGCCTCAAGGTCGGCGGCGTCTCGAAGACCATCTCGGCGCAGTCCGGATCAAGCGCATCCACCCAGTGGGTCGCCGTACAGAACAGTGCCGGCGCCTGGTTCCTCCAGCCCAACACCGACCCCACCCCCGGGTCCGGGACGGTTATCACGCTGACCTACACGTACCTGGCGCCGATCGTCACCACGATTCAGGACAGCTCCAGCGTCGCCAGCTTCGCCAGCCTCCCGAACAGCGGCGTCTTCCAGTACTACGTCAACGACACCAGCATCCCCACCCTGTTCACCGCCACCCAGCGCGGCCAGCGGGAAACGTTCACGTACTCCCGGCCGGAGGAACGCGTCCAGCTGCAGACCACCGAAAACTGGGGCGGCCACGTCCGCGCCGGGCAGCTCATCACCGTCGTCAACAGCGTGACCCCCGACTCGGAGAACAGCTACACGGCGGGCATCAACACTCGGTTCCTCGTGGTACAGAACCAGATCACCGGCATCGGCGGCGGCTACCGCAACTACCAGATCACCGCCGCCAGAGTGGGGTGAGCCTTGTCGATCCGCGCCCTCACCCTCCAGGACGTCTTCGCGCAGCTCTCAGGGGCCTCCAGCAACACCAATCCGTTCGACCCCAACACGGTGATCAACTCGTTCGCGGGCGACTTCGAGAACCTCAACCTCGCCGCCGCCTCCGAGACGTGGACCACCACGACCGGCACGAATTACCCGCTGAACTTGATCCAGGACGCGGGACCTTCCGCCTATTGGCGCTTGGGCGACCCGGCCTCATCCACAACCGTGTTCGACAGCTCACCGTTCGCGTCAACGTTGATCCCCAAGGTTCCGCTCACCGTGACCGGCGGGGTCACCTTCCAAGCCGCAGGCGCGATGACCGGGTCGACGGCAGCAACGTTCAACGGCACCTCCGGCTATCTCACCGCATCCTCCGCCGCGCCGCTGAGCCTGGTCTCGAACCTGACGATCGAAGCGTGGGTCAAGACGAGCAGCCTCGCCGCGGCGCAGACCATCGTCGACAAGGGCGGCACCGCAGGCGAATTCGGGCTGACCATCAACACCGACGGTTCCGTGGCGCTGGCTTTCGACGCCGGATCCGGCGGCGGATCCAACCTCATCGACGCCAACACGTCCGACATTGAGACCAGCGCGGCCGGGTGGGCGGCCGGATCGAACACCACGATTTCCCAGTCCACCACGCAGGCCCACACCGGCACCCATTCGCTGAAGATGGTCGGCACCGCCGCCGGGAACATGTTCGCCTTCTCGAACGCCAAATACCCGGTCACCGCAGGCACCTCGTACACCTGCTCGGCCTGGTTCTACTGCGCCTCACCAGGCCGCAGCGTCTTCCTCGACATCGACTGGTACGACAACACCAACACGTACATCAGCTCCGCCACATCCACCACGTACACCCTCACCCCAGGCACGTGGACACAGGTCGCCTTCAACGCGACCGCCGTCACCGGAGCAGCATCCATCGTCTTCAGCCTCACCCCGATCGCAAACACGGGCGGGGACATCTTCTACGCCGACACGATCACCCTCAACGCTTTGGGTGGTTCCTCCACCCTCACCCTGATCCCCGCAGGCGGCATCACCACCGGCGCCTGGCACCACGTCGCCGTCACCCGCACGGCCGCAGCCGGATCCGGCGGGACCGCGACCGGCTACCTCGACGGCGTCCAGAAGACCACCTCCTCCTGGTCTGGGTCGGTGGTGGCGTCCTCCAACGCGACACGAGTCGGCGCCACCGTCGGCACCCCGTCGAAGTTCTTCAACGGCACCCTCGACGAGGTCGCCGTGTACGCGCGGGCCCTGTCCGCCACACAGATTGCGAACCGGTGGACGTGGGCGCACGCCTCCGACTGCACCTCAACGCCCTACGGGACCGGCACTTACGGCTTCGTGAGCTACCCACTGCCGGGCGCTCCGACCGACTACAACTACGGCTCCGCAGCAACTTGGGGCGGTACGTCCGCATTTTACTGGGGGTAGGTCGTGATGCAGGACGTTGTACCGGTCGGCGCCCACGGACGGCTCTCCGTGACCTTGCGGGACGCCCTCACCGGCCGCATCGAGCAGCAAGCCGCCGCCGACAACCTGATCGTCACCAGCGGCCTCAACGCACTCGCACCAGCCCTGAACTGGGCGTTCATCCAGAGCCAGAACACGTCCTGGGGCAACCCCTACGCTGCGAGCAGCGGGAACCTCGGCAACGTGTACGGGCTCGTCGGCACCAGCAACACCGCCCCGGCCTCCGGGCAGACCGCGCTCGTCGCGGAGATCGGCCGAGCACTCGTCACCAACAGCGCCGTCTTCACCAACCAGGTCACGCTCGACTTCTTCTTCCCCCCACAGTCCGCGAACGGCACGATCTACGAGCTCGGGACCGCCCTCATGGCGTCCTACGTCGGACCGACCCTGACCAGCGCCCTCAGCTCCGGCACCCCCTACACCTCCCTGGCAATCACCGGCGTGACCGCGGACATCCCCTCCGGCTCCACCGTCACCCTCGGATACGGCACCGGAACCACCGCCACCCTGACGACAACCTCCGACACCCCGATCGGCGCCACCACCATGGCGATCACCAGCTTCACGCCCAGCGCCAACTTCGCCGTCGGATCGGTCGTCGCCTACACCCCCGGCACCCTCCTCGACCGCGCCGTCCTAGGCACCCCGGTCACCAAGCTGTCCAGCCAGACCCTGACCCTCCAACTGCAGATGAGCCTGGTATCCGCATGATCCCCATGCCCCCTCCGGCCGCCGCCGCCCTCCCGCCCGCAGTGCCCACGTATGCGCCGAGCCTGGAACACCTGCACGCTCAGCTGGGCCAGGCGCACGCCTACGTCGGTCAGCTCGGCGCGGAAATGCGGCGGCGCGCCGAAGAAGCCAACCAGCTTGACGACGACAACCAGCGCCTTCGTGGCCGGGTCACGGAACTGGAGGCTGAGATCGAACGGCTCCGCACCGTTATCGCTGGCCATGACGCCGAGGGGGTGAGCGTGTCGCCCTCTACACCGTGAGCCAAGGCGGCATCGTCAACGCCGCCGACATCAACCAGCTCGTCACCCAGGCCAACTTCCAGGCCGCCCCGCCCCTGTTCATCGGGGTCCAGACGGCCACCACAACCTCGCTGACATCCGGCTCGTGGGTGTCGGTGACTTTCTCCGATGCGGCCGGCATCATCGCCGACACCTACGGCGGGCACAGCACCTCGACAAACCCCACCCGGTACACCGCCAAGCAAGCGGGCTACTACCTGGTGTGGGGCGCTGTCTGTATGGCAACCAACACGACGGGTTCCCGCGGAGCCCGTATCGCCTTGAACGGGTCTGCGGTGCGTGGCGCGGCGCAGATGCTCGCGCCGGCCTCCGGGTCGAACACGTCGATCGCGACTACCCCGCAGCCGATCTTTATGAACGGCACGACGGACTACGTCGAACTGCAGGGCTGGCAGCAGTCCGGAGGCGCCCTCAGCACCACCGTCAATGGCGACGTCGACACCGGCCTCTACGTCCTCTACTGCCACACGTGATCCGAAGGGACCGAGCGTGAGTCAGACGACCAATCAGAACCAATACAACTTCGACATCAAGGTCTCCGACAGTGCCGGAGGGAACTACGGCGACATCATCGGCACCCTGAACGACGCCCAGGGCATGACCGACGCCCTGGCCAACCAGATCGTCAAGGCGATCAACGCGATCACCACACCGGCCGGGGTCACCATCAACGCCACCGTGGACAAGCAGACCGTCACCTGGGTGTCCTACTCGACCGGCTACGGAACCAACCCGATCACCTTCAGCTGATCAGAGCCGACCGCAACCGGGGAGGGATCGATGGCTCTCTACCAGGTCGTCCGCAACCAGCCCTCTCAGGCCCAGGACCTGAACCAGATCGTCAACCTTCTCAACGGCACGGACACCGCGACCCCGATCACCGTCTCCAACCGGATCACTGCGCAGATGGCCGGGGCCACCCCCGCGTCCGCGTATGTCGGCGGCGCCAACTGGGGTCCACCGTTCGGGGCCGGAACGTTCGCCGTCGGCGACATGTCGATCGACCCGGACTATGGCATGCCCTGGACCTGCTACCAGGCATCCGGCGGCCCCCTCCCGCAAGGCGCCTGGCAGTCCTCGGGTGCCGGGGGGCTGGTGGCCCGCTGGTGGCAGACCAACACCCAGACGCTGAACTCCGCCGCGTTCACGACGATCACGCTCGATACCGCCTCGTTCGACCCCTGGTCCATGTGGTCCAGCTCCGTCGCCGGATACGTCATCCCCCAGTTCGGCTGGTATGCGTTCTGCGGATCCATCCACCCCTACAGCGGCACCGCAAGCAACTACCGGGTCTCCGTCTGCATCTTCCAGAACAACCAGGAAGCCGCCCGCGGCTACGACGGGCAAGTCTCCGGCAACAGCGGCGGCGGCGACGTCGACGCGTTGCTGTGGTGCAACGCCGGGGATCTCATCCAGCTCGTCTCCTACATCAGCGCCTCCGGGGTCCGCACCAACAACCGCCCCAACCTGAACTCCCTGGCGATCCACTACATCGGCGCCCAACTCCAGTGAGGCGGTGATCGACTTGGCCCTGTACACCGTGGCCACGGGGCAGACGGTTTTGGCTCAGGACGTCAACCAGGTCGTCAACCTCCTCACCGGGAACGACGCCACGACGCAGCTCACCGTCGCCAACAGGATCCAGGCCCAGCTCACCGGCGCGACCGTCGCCTCCGGATACGTCGGCGGCGCGGCCGGGGCGGCCCCCACGAGCGGCACGTTCGCGCAGGGCGACTACGTCATCGACGGCACCGGCGCCTGCCTCTGGGTCTGCACCGCCGCAGGCACACCGGGCACCTGGAAGAGGGTCGGAACCGGCGGATACGTCGCCCGACGCCACCAGAGCGCTACCACGCAGACGATCAACAACGGGTTCACGAACCCCTTGAACCTCGACGTGCAGGACTACGACCCGCGCAGCATGTGGAACGGCACCAGCAAGGGCTTCGTCATCCCGTTCAGTGGCGCGACCTGGCGGATCAGCGGACGCGTATCCGGATCGTGGACTCCGTCCAGCGTCCGCATCGCCACCATGATCTACGTCAACGGCACCGAGGTCTCCCGCGGCTTCGACGGACAGACGATTAACCAGTTCGGCGGCGGATGCGTCAGCGACTTGTTGCAGCTCAACAACGGCGACCTCGTCACCCTCGCCTGCTACTCCAACACCGCAGGCTCCACCGAAAACCAAGGCCCCGGCGCACGCGTCTGGCTGGAGATCGCACTCGCTGACCAGTAAGGGGGAACCATGCGCGCCCGCTGGATCGCCGCCGCCCTGCTGCTCGTGGCCCTGGACGTCTACCTGATCGGCTGGCACTGGCAGGACGTCGGCGGCAACGTCGAAGCCCAGTTCATCATCTCCACCCCCCAGTTCATCGCCCTACACCTGCTGGCCAAACGCCGCGCCGAACGCCACCAGGCCGAAGTCCACCAGCGCCTCGACGCACAAGACGAAACCCTCGCCGCGAACCACGCCAAGGTCACAGAGATCCACCAACAGCTCACAGACTGACCTCTCGACCCTCTCGCCCCCGGACCGTCTGCCGGGGGCTTTCGCATGCCCACCCCTCACCGCGGAGGCCCCCGTGCCCGTAACCGACGGCGTTCTCGTCCACCGCTACCCGATGCATCCGCGCCTCGGCCGGCACCAAAGACTCGACGGCCGCAGCCTGTGGTTCATCCACCGCCACAAGCACTCCCACGTGCTGAAGCCGACGCACTGGGAACCGGCGATCCCGGTCCTCGACCAGGAAGACCTCGAAGCCCAGGGCATCCACACCAGCAGCCTGTTCCCCGGCGCGCCCGAGGTCGACGCCCTCGGATCCTGCACCGGCAACGCAGCCACGGCCGCAGTGTCGCGGATCCTCAACGCGGACGAGGCTCGGGCTGCCGGCCTCAACTACCTCGACGCGATCGCCGCCGAGGAGTGGGCGATAGGCCAGTATGCGGCGGCGACCCGCGTTGACGACTGCGCCGGCCAGTGGCCTACGGACGACACCGGATCCAGCGGCCTCGCCAACGCGCAGGTCCTCAAGGCGGGCGGGCTGATCGGCGGATACCGGCATGCCCTCGACGCCGACGGCCTCGCATCCCTCCTACAGACCGACGGCGTCATGCTCGGCATGGCCTGGTACAACGCGTTCTTCGAACCCGGCGGGCCGGGCGCGTTCATCGACGCCGACCCCGACTGGGCGCGCAGCGGCATCGCCGGCGGCCACGAGATCTACGCCACCGGCCTCGAGCAGATCGTGCAGGACCACGCCGGACGAGTCATCCCCGAGAAGACCGTCGTCACCTGCCGGAACTCCTGGTCGCAGTCCTGGGGCGACGCCGGATCGTTCCGCGTCCACCTCTCCACCCTGTACGGGCCTCTGCGGTCCTCCCTCGACGCCATCCAGATCCACGCCTAAAAGGGGGAGAGCATGACCGAACCGACCATCCCGCCCGCGCACTTCGAGCGCCGGACCCTGCACGAGGTCGTGGCCTACCCGCCGCACGCCCCACGGGAGGAAGACCCGCACTACAAGGTCTTCCACCACGCCCAGCACCACCTGATCCACGAACTCGGCGTCGGCTGCTGGATCGGCGGCGCCACCCTGGCGCAGATCAAGGCCGGGCTACCCGAGGGGCACCGCTGCGCGGGGGCGAAGCAGCTAGAGGCGCACCACTCGATCGCCGAGTTCGCGGGCCTCAACGAGGTCGACTGGCAGAAGGTCGCCAGCGACTTCCCGCAGGCCAACATCCACTCCGACGAGGACTTCCTCAACTACGCCGAGTCCGAAGGCGGCCTGATGATCATCTGCGACGTTCACCACAGGTCACCCAACCGCGGCATCCACTCCGTGACCTACCCGGCCTGGCTGCTCGACCGGTACGCCAAGGACGACTGGGAGTTCCTCCCCGCGCAGACCGAGGAGGGCCAGGCATGACCGGCTGGCGCCTGTACTGGCTGCTGTGGCTCATCGTCGGGTTCTGCGTCCCGGAGACCTACACGCTGATCACCAACGCGCGGAACACCCTCAGCTGGACGGTGTGGGACTGGTTCGGGGTCAAGGAGGGCGTGCCCCTCTCCCACTGGACGTTCCTCCACATCCTGCTGCTCCTCTTCATGTTCTGGCTCTTCTTCCACTTCGTGTTCGGCATCTGGCGCTGAGGAGGCGTGATGCTCAAGGGAATCGACGTCTCCTCGTACCAGTCGACCAGCTACTCGACGAGTGGCCTGTCGTTCGTCGGCATCAAGGTCACCGAGGGCCTCACCTACGTGAACCCCAGGTGGACCGGGCAACGGGCGACCGCCCGTGCCGCGGGCCTGGTGACGGTCTTCTACCACTACCCTCACATCGCGAACTCGCCAGCCGCGGAAGCCGACCACTTCCTCGGTCAAATCAACCTCGCCGCCGGGGACGTCCTCTGCCTCGACTGGGAGTGGTACGGGCAGTCCGTCAGCGACGCTCAGGCCCGCGCCTACAAGACCGCGTGGCTCGCCTACGTGAAGGCCAAGGTGCCCGGCCACAAGGTCATCATGTACTGCGACCGCAGCACGTGGCTCAACGTCGACACCGACTCCAACTGCGGCGACGGACTCTGGATCGCCGACTACGTCACCGCAGGCCAGCCCCGCATCAAGGCACCGTGGCGCTTCCACCAGTACAGCGACCAGCCGCAGGACCAGGACGTCGCGAACTTCGCGACGATGGCCGACCTGCAGGTGTGGGCTGGCCTTTCGGCGCCCACGCCGAAACCGGCCCCGCCCGTGGTGCCGCAGTGGCAGAGGCTCCTCGACCACGTCATGGCGGTTCCTGAGGGCGTGTACGAGCACTGGAACGCCACCGGCGGCTGGGACAACCGCACCCAGTGGGGGGTGGAGTTCGGAGAGGACGGCGTCCCGTACTGCGTGATCGGCGCCTGGGACGAGTACCACGAGTGCGGCCTCGACGCGGTTGTCCCGAAGACGGACAACGTCAACGCGTTCGCCCAGTGGGCGCGTAGCCACGGCGAGTGGACCGAATACCCGAGCGTCGGCGCTTGGGCCGACTTTGGCGACGGCGCCCACTGCGAGGTCGTCATCGGCTTCGACGCCACGCACGTGACCACGAAGGGCTGGAACAGCGTCCAGACCGGAGCCGCCGACTCAGGCCAGGGCAACGGCGTGTGGATCCACACCAATATCCGCACCGACCCGCGCATCACCGGCTACCTCGCGCCCCGCTTCCCCGACGGCCACTGCCCGCCGACCGCCGACCCCCATGACCCGCGCGGCGGCACCGCCCAAACCTCGTACACTCCACCGGAGACCGACATGCCCCTCACCGACGCAGACGTCCAGAAGGTCGTCCACGGCGTCCTCGGCTACAAGAACGCCGACGCCCTCAAGACCAACCCCAAGCTCCCCGACGTGTACGGCTACATCGCCGGAACCAACGGCGCCGTCGCCTCCCTCACCGCGCAGGTCGGCGCCCTCTCCGGCGCCATCACCGCCCTCACCAAGGCGGGCGGGATCACCGCCGAACAGGTCCAGGCCGCCGCAGCAGCCGGAGCGAAGGCGGCACTCGACGAGCTGGCCGCGGCCCTCGGAAAGGCAGGCGTGTGATGACCAAGACCTACTGGCTGGACATGGTGGAGCGCGTCGGCGCCACCGCCGGCGAGGCCGCGCTCGGCCTGGCCATCACCGAGTTCAGCAGCCTGCCCATGTGGTGGGCGGCGCTCCTCGTCCCCGTCCTGTCCGCGGCAAAGGGCGCCCTGGCCCGCTACGTCGGCGACCCGTCCTCGGCGTCGCTGCTGCGGCGCAAGCCGTCAATGGCCCCGGTGCCGGATCCGCCGGATGGCGGCATCAGCTCCGCCGCCTGATGCACGGCTTACCGGCCGCGCCATGTTCGTGCACGACTATGAGGGGTGGCCGTGGTCGATGACGTATCGCCAGGCGAGGTGTACAGACGTCTCGTGGACCACGAGCAGCGAACAGACAGGGTCCACGCCGCCCTCGACAGCAGGGTGACGGACCTGGCGAAAGACACGGTCACGGTCCGCATGTGGCAAGAAGCCGAACAGGACCGCGACCGCGAAGTCCGAGCCCTGACCGGCCGCGTGGAAAAGCTCGAGGAACGCCCGGCACTGTCCTTGGGCCGCTGGCTCGGCATCCTCACCGTCGCCGCAGCGTTCCTCGCGCTCGCTGTACAGGCCTACGGCACATTGAAGGGAGCGAAGTGACGGAGCCACCCAGAAGGCTGCCACGCACGTCGCTGGCGGGCGCCGCCCTGTGGGTCGTGCTGGCCGTGCTCCTGCTGACGGCCGCGTTCGTGGCGTTCACGCTGAACAGCATGGAGTCCTCCAACCGGCGGCTGCAGCAGCACGTTGACGCGCAAGACACCGTCATCTCGCGGCTCGCCGGCGGCCTGGACACCACCCGCAAGCAGTTGCAGCAGCATCACGTGAAGCCGTCCGCGCCGGCCGCGTCGAGCATCGTCCGCGGAGTGCAGGGTGTGCCCGGGGTTCCGGGGCCGGCGGGACCGTCCGGGGCGGCAGGCAGTCCTGGCCCGTCGGGCGCACCCGGAGCGCCCGGCAGAAACGGTTCACCTGGCGCCGCGGGTTCCCCCGGGCCGGCCGGACCGTCCGGGGCCCCAGGAGCTGCCGGCTCTTCGGGCGCCACCGGCCAGACAGGGCCGGCCGGGCCCCAAGGCCCGAAGGGTGACACCGGGGAGCAGGGGGCGAAGGGCGACACCGGACCGGCCGGCCCCCCGCCGTCCGGCTGGACGTTCACTTACACGCCGCCTGTCGGACCGTCGACGACGTACAACTGCACCCCGGACTCGGAGGGTTCGACGCACTACACCTGCACGCCCACCAGCAGCTCGGGTCCGCTGAAATCCAACGGTGCCGCGAAGGGCGCCCTCTCCCTCGGCGGGCTGCTCTCCATGGCCGCGTACCGGCGGATCGACCCCACCGGACGCCGCACCGACTGACCGCACGACGACGCCCCCACTTCTCTGCTTCGGCAGGGGAGTGGGGGCGCTTCGTCGTGTCAGGCCCGCGGGTGTACTCGGATCACAGTCCGGTGACAGTGGCTCCACGTTGGCGAGCGTTGGGCGCATCATGCCCCCAACGCACAGTCACCGTCCCAGGGGGATGCAATGCCCAGCTACAGCGACGTCGAGAAGGCTGCGAACGCGGAGAAGCGGCGTGTGTGGTTCGCGTGGCTGGCGGGCACGTTGCTCCTGCTTTTCGTGTGTAGGGCGGTGTGGGTGTTCTCGGCTGCCGCTGGGGTTGTCGTGGGGGTGCTCGCCGGTCTGGTGGTCGTCGCGTTGACGGCGACGGCGTATCGGATGCATGCGGCGTTGAACCGGCGGCTGGACAGGGAACGCCGTGAGGTACTCGGCGACGACTACCCTGGCTGACTCCAACGTGCAGCGGCCCCGCATCGGAACGCGTCCGGGCGGGGCCGTCATCACGCGGCGGTTGCAACTACTCGCGATGAACGCTGCGGTGAGGCGTACCGCCCTCGATAACATGCCATATCGCGGGCGAAAAATTGGTACAATTAGCTATGGCTGATGAATCGACAGAACCGCCTGCCGAAGCCCGCCGCCGACGGTGGGAAGACGCCGCATGGGCGGCTGGCCGCACAGTGGACCGCAACGCACTTGCCGTCTATATGGCCGTGGCGGACGCCGAGCAGGCCGAGGCGCGAGCCCGGGCGCTGACCCACGCCGCCAACCTCGCCATGAACGTGGCCTCCAACTTCGCGGACCTTCACGAACCCGTGCTCAGCAAGGGCGCCGCCGCCGTCATGCGGGAGCTGCGACGCTGGACAGCCGACGGCGCGGACCCCGTGCCGGACCCGGTCCTCGCCCTTCTGCGGGACGTCCTCGACCAGTTCAGCGACTGGCCCGGCGGCTTCCCATGGCCTGAGGGCGACCCCGTCGCGCACGTGTCCAACGAAACCTGGGACCGGTGGTGCGGCCTGCTGGAAGCAGCGGAGGCCGAGGCCAGCTCCTCGTCCATGAAGGGGGCGCAGCCGTGACGGACTTGATGCAGTTCTTGCGGTCACGGCTGGACGAGGACGAGCGTCGTGCGCGACTGATGGAGCAGCACTATCCGTCACCGTGGGAGATGTCCGACCGGGGCTGGATGGCCCACGTCGTTGCGAATGGGCCTGTGTTCCGCGAGGTCGTCCGGTTGGAGCAGTGGCACGGGCAGCCGGAAGGCATCTGGTTGGGAGAAGTCATCCAACACGCGGCCCGGCACGATCCGGGCCGCGTGTTGCGCGAGATCGACACCAAGCGGCGACTGTTGAAGGTGCACGAACGCCTGCCCGTAGGGGAATTCTGCTCCACCTGCGACGCCCCGTCCGGAATCCCTGGCATGCCCTACGGATGCGTCACCCTCCGCCTACTCGCACTGCCATACGCGGATCATCACGACTACTGCGAGGAGTGGCGGCCGTGATTGAGCCTGCCGAGTCCACCTATCAGGTCTGGTACTGCAAGCAGTGCGACCAGGCCTGCAAGATCCATCCGCCCACGGTCAAACCGTCCTGCCGATGCGCCACCCCGCTACCTGGCCTGCGGCCGACCACCGTCACGCAGATGCATACGCCGCAGCCGAAGCGGCTCCAAGCTCTCACCGACGAGGAAGGGCGCCTTCGCGCGTTGGCCAGGAAGGGGCGCCGCGTCCGAGTGACCTTCGAAGCCGAGGTAGCCGAGGCATGGATCAGCTCCAGCGGCAGCAGCGGCAGGCGCGTTCAGTTCATCGTCACAACACCCGACGGCCGCCGACACGTAGTCGACTCCGGTCTGCCCGGCCTCCACATCGAAGCAGCGTCCGACGGGGAGCAAGAGTGAACGAGGAGCGCCGCCAGGAACTGATCGCACGCATGGGAAACGAGATCGTCAACACCGAGCGTCCGCTTGAGTCCCTAGGTCAGAAGGCTGAGCGCATCGAAGCCGCCAATAGGGTAGAGCTCTACGACGCTGCGACGCTCGCCGTCCTGGCCGCCATGGAGAAGGCGGCGGACGAACACCTCGACAGGATCATCCCCGACAACACCAAGCGCGGATACGCCAACGACTGGGCGTTGTGGGAGGAGTTCCACGACTGGCTCGCCGAACGCACCGGGCAGCGACTGCCGTCCACGGCCGTCACCAAGGGGACGCTCGTCGGGTTCGTCGTCTGGCTCGACACCATCAAGGCTGCCGCCCCGAGCTCCATCGACCGGCGCATCACCGGCGTCACCGTCACCGCGCGCAACGAGCACGGCGTCGAGGTGCCCAAGGTGGCAACCGTCGCCGCACGGCAGGCCCTCAAGCCACTGAAGAACGACCCCGAACGCATGGCGCGCGGCCGCGGACCGGCGGCCGCCGTCACCCCGGAGCAGCTCCGCCAGATGAGCGTGGCCGCGGCCGCCGGACTGACCGGGCTCCGCGACCGCGCCCTGTGGCTCATGGCCTTCGGCATCGCTGGACGCTCTGCTGAGGTCGCCGCACTTAGGGCCGACGGCATCACCCTCGTCAGCCACGGGCTCGACGTGAACGTCCCAGCCGTGAAAGGGCGGCCGCCCCGCGATGTCGTGGTCGCCTACGGCAAGAACCCCGACACCTGCCCCGTCCGCGCCTGGCAGATCTGGCGCGCGGCCGCCGGAATCACCACCGGGCCCGCATTCCTCCCCATCGACGCGCGGGGCAACATGGGCGGCCGCGCACTCTCCCCGGAAGCCGTCCGCGAGATCATCGCCCGCAACGCCGAACGAGCCGGGATCGCCGTCCGCCTCACCGGACACTCGATGCGAGCCGGGTTCATCACCACCTCGCGGCGGGCCGGGAAGCGCGAGGAGAAGATCCGCGCCCAGTCCGGGCACGCCGCCAACAGTCCAGCCTTCTGGGGCTACATCCGCGAAGCAGACAAGTGGACCGACGCCGCCTCGGAGGACATCGGGCTGTGACACTCATCTGCACAGCAACGACTTCGACCTGCCGCCCATGCAAGGGTCGGGCCAGCAGTTGGCCGCGCGGCATCGACGGCGATCCACAGCTCTGTGGGCGACACCTGCCTGTGGAGCTGCGCGAGATCCGTGACGCCGGCTTCGCCGAGCTGGAGCGGCGTCGAGCAGAGCGGCTGGACGCTCGCGAGCCAGAGTGCTGGTCATGGGCTCCAGAGATTCCACTCGACCGCATCGCCGACGAGTACGGCTGGAGCGCCGACGACTTCACACCTCGCTTCCAGGAGCGAGACGAACAGGCCCTGCGCATAGTCTTCGCCGCATGGCACGGCCGCAGGTGCGCCGTCTGCGGATTCCACGACCGTCGCCTCGTCGACGACCACGACCACGACACGGGCTTGATACGCGGCCTGCTCTGCAAGAGCTGCAACGGCCGTGAGCCGCACGACGATGGGCTCTTCCGGAAGTACCGCGAGCGGCCCCCGGCGCTGATCCTTGGCATCCACCTGCGCTACTACGACCCGTGGCACGGCTGGGCACAGCCGCGCGCCATCGATCCGAATCAACTCGACAACCACCCCGCCTACGCCCTCGCCGCCAAGCTGGGGGAGCGGCTCCAGCAGAACGACGCCTGAGCACGACAACGCCCCCACGGCCGTCTGGCTGCGGGGGCGTTGTGCTGTCCTGGTTCATCCCCAGGCGGTGTCGCTGTTGCCCCAGGTGGTGTCGCTCATGGTGCCTCCCCTATATGGTGCGGCCTGCTTGCGGGGTTGCCCCCACGCCCCGGAGGGCCGCTGCGAACGAAGCGGGCCGCCCGGACACGGTACGCGCGGCCCGGCCCGTCTGCCAGGGGGCGTGCCACACTGTCTGTACTGCCCGTCAGGCCCCCCGTCCTGGCGGGCTCTATTATCGCCGCGTGTCCGGGTATTCGGCCTTCACTTGCTTCAGTGCCATCTCGTCCCACTCCATGATCAGCGGCACGCTGGCCAGCGGGAATCGCGGGCAGTGCACGCCGTCCCACTGCTCGCTGAAGTGCTGCCACATCTCGCCGGACTCCGTCTCGCCGAGACCGCACGGCTGCCCGCAGGACGCGCAGATGCGTACCTCGCCGGCGTGGTCGCGGATCGATTCCATGGCGTTGCCTCCTCGTCTGGGACAGTGCGAGGAACCTACGGGCCTGGGGAACGCGGCTTGCAGCGAACTCACGAATGAGTGACGGTCACGCGTTCTGGCTGACGTGAGATTCCGCCGCCCCGTTCTGGCATCCTGAGAGCCGATCCCGCTCACGGCCTGGGACGCCATGGCATCCGGGGCGAGCGGGTGACGTCTGCCGGGATCAGGTCGGAACCAGGGAACTGGATCCTCCCGCACCATGCCGCGCCCGTCGGGATCAACGCCGCAGCGGGGTAGAGGCCCCCGGAGATGTTCACCTTGCGCCCGCCCCACCACCCGGGGCGGGCGCTCGGGCTACGCCTCCAGCCCGAGCGTCTTGTCTGGCTCGCAGAACGGGCACGCCGCGATGTTGTCGGGGTCTTTGGTGAGTCCGAGGCGGGCGTCGTGCTCGCTGATGGGGCTGGTCTTGCGCTGCGCCATGGTGCAGTCGGCGAGGTGGATGCGTGCGGGTTCTGGGTGCTTGGGGTGCTGCTTGGGTTCGATGACGTACCGGGCCGGCTGCTGTTGCCGCTCCAGCTGCTCGATCTTCCGGCGGGTGTCGCGCAGCTGCCAGTCGAGCCACTCTTCGAGTGTGCGGAGTTTGGCGAGGCGCTCAGCGGGCGGGAGGTCGGACATGCGTTCGATTCTATGCGCTACAGTGAACCCCGCCCAGTGCGCTCGTAACGACTGGCACCGCGGCGCCCCCGCCTATCCACCCCGGCGGAGGGCGCCGCGGCACGAGCGGGTGACGGTCTGCCATCCTGGGGGCATGGACAGCTTCGATTTCGAGGCCGCGATGGAGCGGATGAGGAACGATCCGCGGTTCGACGTCCTGCGGGCGCGACTCGAAGCCGAGCCGGTGCTGCCGCCGCTCAGCACCATTCCGGCGCCCGAGTTCCCCCACCCTCTCCGCCTCGGCGGCGTGGTCCGCTACCGCTGCCCGCTCGACTGCGGCTGGCACCACGACGCACGCCCAGACGATGAGCCGATGGGACCGCTGCTGCTGCCCGCCGGCTTCACGACCGAGGACCTGTCGGCGGCGATCTCATCGCAGGCCGTGGTGCGCAGCAACAACTTCCGGCTCCGAGTCGAGCAGGCGATCGCGGAGCACTTCGATGCATCCCATCCCGATCGCTGACCCCGGCCGCTTCCACCTGATCCTGACCGCCGAAGGCGAGCCGCGCATGCACGGCTGGTGGGACGACCTCGCCGTGGCAAACTGCAAGTTCCGGTCGTGGGTCGGCGAGTACGGCAGCCTGCCCGGCGCGCACATCGTCCTCGTCGACAAGGAGGAGGGGGAGGCGCTCGCGAGCTGGCCGGAGGAGGCGGGCTGATCGTTCCTCTCGCTGTCATCCCCGTAGGCGAGGGGCACTCGTATGATCGCCCTCCGGACAACTTCAGGGGGGACCTGATGACGCAGCAGATTGAAGCTGAGAGACGTGCCACCCGAGTCGTCGCGGCCGTGGTCGTCGTGGTGCTCACCGCAGGCGGCAGCTTCATCGCTGGCCGCGTGACCGCGCCCGCCAAAGACGAAGGCGGCAATGCTTGCGCGTCGGCCACGGCGGCCATGAACCGTCTGCTCCAGGAGGGCAAAGACGCGCCCGTCGACGAGCAGCAGACGGTGAAGGATCAGCGGCTGGCAACGGTGGTGAACGTAGTTCTGCAGAACCCGAATTGCTTCAGCGCGGACATGCGGGCCCAGGCGCAGACGACGAAGGACAACATGGCGGCGCAGGCCAATTCAGATGCGGCGGCGCGAGCGGGGGAGTGCGCTGATCCGAACCATTGGTTGTGGCAGTGTTAGCCAGCCCGCGTTGTCGGTGCCGCCCCGTAGCATTTCCCCATCTATCCGCGCTGCATGGCTGCACGCGCTTGCCCCGCCCGGTGATGGACAGCGCCACACAGGGCGGGGCGCTCGACTTTCAGCCCTCCGCTGCCTCGGGCTCCGGCCGCCGCACGGCCCGCTTGAGCCCCATCTCGACGTCGATCCGCGGCAGCCCCAATTAGCCAAGCAGCTTGGTGTACCCAAACCGTCTTGGTATACTGGTCTCAATGGCGGGCGCCCGACCCGCCCGACAAGAGAAAAGGGGTTGGTATGACGCCGAAGAGTGCATGCCGTGTCTGTGGAGCCCTGGTGGGCGCACCGGTAGGCAAGAACTGCCCGCCGCACCAGGCGGCCGGAGACCGGGCCAAGTGCCCCGGTAGTGGCCAGAGCACGGTCCGCATCTGATCGGCGTGGCCCCACCCAGAGCAATTGGGTGGGGCCACCAACCCCAAACTACCCGCCCACCCTCCAAGGACCCCCATGCGCCCCGCCCGCCTCGAACTCCTCCTCGTCGACGCAATCAACGCCGACGGCCGCCTCACCGCCCGCACCTACAAGGAGGCCGGTCAGACCCGCTCCCCCTACGGCATTGTTGCCACCAGCCGCACAGGTGTCCCCATCGACGTACAGATCGTCGGCCGCCTTGCAGACGGTGAACGCCACGACCAGCCCGCGCAACCCGTCACCGGCGACCCACACCCGCACCTGGACGCCCCCGACCCCGCCGAGACGGGCCGTGTCGACCTCGCCCTGTTCGAGCGCTACCTCGCCTCGCTCGCCGTGTCCGTCGCCGCCAACGAAACCAGCAGTGTCGCCCTCTACCAGGACCGGAAGGAGCCCGGGGCGGTCCGCTACGGCGCCACCCTCAGCTACCACAACGGGGCCGCCATATTCCTGTACGTCCTCAGCGCCGGCAGCAGCCGGCACGAGGACTTCGCCCCGCCCGCCACAGTGAATGCCTGATGTCCGAGACGATCGCCGACAAGCTGCGCCGCCTGGAGAACCTCCACCAGGATCGCGTCCGACTCCAGCGCGAGGAGGAGGCTCTGGCTGCCGAGCTCGCCACGAGCAGCGTGCGTGGGGTACGCACCGCGATGGCCCGCATCTTGGAGGTCAGTCTGGAGGCGTTGCGGCAGCGGTACGGGCCCGTCCCATCCATCACTGACCCTGTCCGCGAGGCCGCCGAGCAGTGAGCGCAAGAGAACAGCGCCCCGCCTGCATTTCAGGCGGGGCGCTGTCGCGTGATGAGGTCGTCGGGGATGTCCACGGCGGGATCCTACGTGGCCGCAGACATGGCTCTGCCCCGGGCTGTGTGCCGAGCTGTGCGTTGGCAGTGACAGTGGTCCGGGCTTACGAATCCAGTATGGACCGGCGGAGTTGGCCGCGTCGAGCGATTTACGCCGCTTCGACGACCTCGACCCGTTCGGCCGCGACAGCCACAGTCCACTCGGCGACGAGCTGCTCGTACTCGGTGCGGGTGTCCCCGTACAGCCAGCCCCCGGTACGCAGCAGCAGCGCCCGGATCGCCGCATTCACCACGTCAGACGGGCGCACCGGGCCACGCGGCAGGGGAGTCGGGGGCATAGATCAAAGCCTAGCCGCGGGGTCTGACAGCGGTCAGCCCTCTACTGCGGGCGGCTCGGCCACGTAGGTCCCCTTCGCGGGGAGAGTCACCACGAGCCCCCGCTCCCGCAGTTCTTCCATCGCGCGCCGCAGCGTGCCCACCGCGACGCCGAGCTTCTCCGCGAGCTCCCGCTCACCCTCCAGGCGGGCGCCGGGCTGCAGGATGCCGTCTGCGATCTGCCCGGCAATGTGGTCGGCGACCTGCACGTAGGCGTAGACGGCCTTCGATGGATCCACCACCGGCTCTTGATCACCCATGGCGTCAAGCTATGGCGGCACACCGCGACACGAACGTGCAGGTAGCGGCATGCTGCTCCATGTAGCGGTATAGAGCAGACTGAAGCGGTAAGGTGCAATTTCACAAAAGCCCCCGGGACGCTGCACCGCATCCCGGAGGCAGGGCCGACGACTGGAGCGTCGACATGAACCACCCTACGGAGCCAGCCGCCCCACACCAGACCCCCGGCGCGCTCGACCGGCTGATAAGCGAGGCGTTCGGCGCGACCCGCGTCCTCCCGCCCCACGACCGCTGCGTCGAGCTCCGCAGCCAGCTACGGGCAGCGATCGAGGCCCTTCACCTCGACGCCCGCGAAGCCCGCACCGGCACCGTGGAGTACAGCCGCGACTGGTGGCGGCTCACCAACGCCATCACCGACGCCGACCATGCGCTCGCCGAAGACCTCGGCTCCGGGCTGCTGTCCGCGGCACTGCACGTGGCGGAGCTGGCCCGGCGGGCGCAGGCCCTCCGCGGCGCGATGGAGGGACTGCGATGAGCGAGAACCAGGAACCCCGCGACGCCCGGGAGCGCGCGGCGAAGTCGGCCGGCCGGGCGGCCGGCTACTGCTGGGTGGAGCACCCGGCAGAGCCGCTCCACTGCACGCGGTGGCCGAACCACAGGGGGCGCCCCCACAAGCACTACTACACGGGCACCGAGTGGGAGTAGACCCCCGCTGTCGGCCCGGCGCTGATCGGGGCGGTGGCGGGTTAAGGGTGGGCCGCGACGGCGAGCAGTACAGCGGCCCGCCCTGCACTGCGACGGGCGGCTTGGACCGAACCTTGATCGGAATCGTTGGCCAGGGCATCACTGTGCGCCGTGTCTAGGTGTTGATTGTGTAAAACCTGTGCAGATATATGCAGCGTGAATCTTCTGTTACCGGCGGTATAGGAGTTTGAATCCCGTTCAACGAACGCGCTTACCGGAGGAGGTCAGCGGGATGTATCCCCAGCACGCGCGCGATCCGCAGCAACGTCCCGATGCGCGCGTCCAGCGTGCCGGCCTCGACACCCTGATAGGTGGTCCGACCGACCCGGGCCGCCAGGAAGATGCTCTCCTGGGTGCGGTTCTGGCGAAGTCTTTCAACGCGGATGCGGTCGCCGATGGCTTTGCGTTCAGCGAGGAGCCAGGCGTTGTCGTCGGGCAGGTGGGGCACTCGTTACACGCTGGGGCGACCATGATCACAAGTCAGCCCGGAATTCCGGGCATTCTTTGATCTTGAAACTCGTGCGACGGACCGGCCATCCCTCCGCGTAGAGGAGGCGGAGGCCCGCCAATGCGCACACCAACCCCCATATCGCGCAGCCCTGCGGCGCACTGGCATATGCCGCAGGGCCACAGGTAGTGTCGAGAATCGAACGCGCGTTCGCTCGATCGGGTGAATCACGTTTCGCCAGCGCATCTGGTCGATTTAGATGGGAACCAGACCCACACACCCCCTACGCAACCCCCTGCACGCCGCGCCAACAGGAGACCGGAATGGACCGCCAGCAAGTCCTCAACCTCTACGAGTGGCAGATGGGGGTCTGCTTCAGGCACCCAGCAAAGGGTGAGGTGCTGACGACCCACGTCAAAACGATTCGCCCACCAGCCGGCGGCATCCAGGATGTTCGAGCTTGCCGTGAGTGCGTCCTCGAGATGGAGGAGCAGCGCCACGGTGCCGCGGCCCGCAGGGGGCAGCACTATCAGCCGGGGTGTCTGGCCGCCGAATAGTGCCTGCTGGGGCGCTGGAACGGGGCGGATTTCTGGGGAGTGCCTGGGGAGTCAGGTGGGCTGGGGAGTCCTCGGGGAGCGCCAGATTACTCGGTTACGCTACGCAATGCTTTCCTAAGTTCTTCAATGCTTTGCTGGTCAGAGTCCTGAGAGTGGCCGAGGGGGATTGACCTCCAGGTCGACCACTCCCCACCTGGCTGAACAACACCATCTGCCTGGACACCGGGGCCGTCTTCGGCGGCAAGCTCACCGCGCTGCGCTGGCCGGAGCGGGAGCTGGTCGACGTACCGGCCGAGCGGGTGTGGTACGAGCCGACGCGACCGCTGACCACCGAGGCGCCCGGCGGCCACGACGGCCGTCCGCTGGACCTGGCGGATGTGCACGGCCGCAGGGTGGTCGAGACACGGCACGCGGGCCGGGTGTCGGTCCGGGAGGAGAACGCGGCGGCGGCCCTGGAGGTCATGAGCCGTTTCGCGGTGGACCCGCGGCTGCTGCCGTACCTGCCGCCGACGATGGCCCCGACGGCGACCTCGCGCGTCGACGGCTACTTGGAACACCCGGCCGAGGCCTTCGCGCAGTACGCGGAGGACGGGGTCGCCCGGGTCGTGTGCGAGGAGAAGCACATGGGCTCGCGGGCGGTGGCCCTGGTGTGCCGGGACGCGGAGGCGGCGCGCGAGCGGTTCGGAGTGGAGGGGGCGACCGGTTCGCTGTACACACGCACGGGCCGTCCGTTCTTCGACTCCCCGGACGTGACCGAGGAGATCCTCGGCCGGTTGCGGGAGGCGGTGACGTCGGCGGGCCTCTGGGAGGAGCTGGGGACGGACTGGCTCCTGCTGGACGCGGAGCTGATGCCGTGGTCGCTGAAGGCGTCCGGGCTGCTGCGCAGTCAGTACGCGGCGGTGGGCGCCGCCTCCGGGGCGGTGTTCCCCGGGGCGCTGGCCGCGCTGGAGGGCGCGGCAGCGCGGGGCGTAGAGGTGACGGATCTGCTGGCGCGCCAGCGTGAACGGGCGTCCGATGCCGCCGCGTTCACGGAGGCGTACCGCCGCTACTGCTGGACCACGGACGGCCTGGACGGCGTACGCCTGGCCCCGTTCCAGATCCTGGCGGTCCGGGGCCGAAGCCTCGCCGCGCTGCCCCACGACCAGCAGCTCGCGCTGCTCGACCGGCTCGTCGAGCATGACCCGAGCGGACTGCTGCAGACGACCCGGCGCCTGTACGTCGACACTGCCGACCCCGAGTCGGTGCAGGCCGGCGTGGACTGGTGGCTGGAGATGACGGGCCGGGGCGGCGAAGGCATGGTCGTCAAACCGCTCGGTGCGGTGGTCCGCACCGAGCAGGGCCGCCTGGTGCAGCCGGGCATCAAGTGCCGGGGCCGCGAGTACCTGCGGATCATCTACGGTCCGGAGTACACGCGCCCGGACAACCTCGCGCGGCTGCGGCAGCGGTTCCTGAACCACAAGCGGTCCCTGGCGATCCGCGAGTACGCCCTGGGGCTGGAAGCCCTGGACCGGCTGGCGGAGGGTGAGCCGCTGTGGCGGGTGCACGAGGCGGTGTTCGGGGTGCTGGCACTGGAGTCGGAGCCGGTGGACCCCCGTCTGTGACGGGACGGCCATCGTGGCGTGGGGCCGGGGGTGCTGCCTCCCTCGGCCCCACCCACCGCAACCGCGCCGCCTCACCCCACCAGCCGCAACCGCTCGCCGCACACTCCGACCCGGACCGACTGCCCCCACGTCAGCTCCACCGAGTCCCTCTCCATGCCGTCCCCGAAGGCGATGAGCCGCTCGGACTCGACGGTCAGCCGCAGTGACGCCGGGGCCGCGAGCTCGCCCGCCACCAGAGATGTGCCGGTGACCGGTGACGGCCAGGCCTCGCGGACGAACCACAGCAGGCGGTTCTCCGTGGGCCCCGGGAGCGCGAGCGCGCTGCCCCGTTCCTGCCACACCGACCGGAGCCACCCCGTGGCCCCGGTCCCCGTGCCCACCAGCACCCCGGACGAGGCCTGGGCCTCGACGACACCCCCGTCGCCGTCGAGGCCCAGGCGGTAGCGGGCCGTCTGGTGACCGGCCGCGCCCAGATAGATCTCGTTGAGCGCGACGATCCGCTGTGTGTCGTCGGCGACGGCCTCGACCATGGTGAGTTCGTCGGCGCCGGTACCCTGCGCGAAGGCCGCCGGCAGCAGGGTCGCCGCGTCGCGCGCCCGGTGCCGTACCAGCACCCCGGGATTGCGCCCGGGGTCCGTGTCGATCCCCACCACCGGCTGTCCCGCAAGGTACTTGGCCACGTTCGCGACCAGTCCGTCCTGTCCCACCACGACCACCACGTCCTCGGGCCCGAAGAGGAAACGGTCCAGGTCGGCCCGCTCCACCCGGGCCTGACGCCATGTCAACGGGACCGCCGCCGTCACCTCGGCCAGTGCCTCGCGCGCCCGCCGGTGCCGTGCCACCACCTCCTCGATGTCACGGCCCCGGGAGGACAGGAAGAAGGCCGCCTGGCCGTGCGTGCCGTGCCGGGCCACCAACTCCTCGTACTCCGTGGTGCGGTGGACGAGGACGGCTCGCGGGGCGAGAGTCACGCCCGCTCACCGGATCCAAGCCTGGCGAGCAGCCCCGTGAGCACATCCGGCGACACCGTCACGCTCTCGATCCGCGGCAGGTTCTCCGCGAGCCGTGTGCCGGTGAGCGCGTGCAGCGTCGCCACGTCCGCCTCCGCGTGCACCCGCAGCCACGCCTTCTGCGCCTGGGCCCGTGCCTCGCCGACCTTCCGTGCGGCCCTTGCCTCGGCCTCGCCGAGCGCCACGGTCCGCTGTGCCTCGGCCTCGGCCAGCCGTACGGAACGGGTGGCCTCGGCGTCGGCGAGCCGCACCGCACGTGCCGCCTCCGCCTCCGCCAGCCGTACCGTCCGCGCGGCCTCCGCCTGCGTGCGCACCGCGTCCGCCGCCGCGTGCTCCTCCGCCTCGCGCCGTGCGTTCGTGCCCCGCTGCTCCACCAACTGCTCCTCGCGGCGGGCGAGTTCGATCTGGCTGGCGAGTTCGTTCTCGGCGATGGCGCGCTCCCGCTCGACGGCCACGGCCCGGCGTTCGTACGTCGCCCGGTCCGCCTCCTGCTGGATCTGCTCCCGCGCCGGGGTGCGCAGCGCCCGCTCCACCTCGGGCTCGGGGCGCAGCGCCATGACCCGGACCGCGACCACCTCGATCCCCGTCGCGGGCAGCCGGGGCTCCTCCGCAAGCCCGGCGGCGACCCGTTCCCGTACCGCCGAGACCCCGTCGACCAGCGCGGCCGACAGCGGCGTACGGGCCAGGACGTCCAGCGCGTGCTGCTGGGCCGTCTCCGTCAGCAGCGTCGAGAGCTGTTCCAGCGGCGCGCCCCGCCACACCCCCGTGTCCGGGTCGATGGAGAAGTCGAGACGGGCCGCCGCGACACCGGGGTCGCTGATCCGGTAGGTCACCGTCGCCTGGACCGCCACGTCCTGGAAGTCGGAGGTACGCGCGTGGAACGTCATCGCCAGCTCACGGTCGTCCACGGGGACTTCGGAGAGCGCGGCGGTCAGTGCGCGGTACCAGAAGCTGAGCCCCGGGCCGTCGTGGACCAGGCTGCCACCCCGGTGGTGCCGGATGTGTGCGGTCGGTGCCCCGCGCAGATGACGCCAGCCGAGGCGCCGCGTGATGTCGGCCATGTGTCCCGAGCCCCCCCTCGTCCGTGAGCCGGTGGGTCCGCCCACTTCTCCACTCCGATTCTCGTCGCCTAGACGATAATCGGAGTGGCTGCTTATCGTCAAGGGGACGAAATCAAACGGTGCGGATCGTCGGAAACGTGGGGGTGAACATGCGCCCGAATGGTCAGGATGGAGGCATGGGATTCCATGTCGACTCCGAGGCCGGGCGGCTGCGCCGCGTCATCCTGCACCGGCCGGATCTCGAGCTCAAAAGGCTCACCCCCAGCAACAAGGACGCGCTCCTCTTCGACGACGTGCTGTGGGTACGCCGGGCGCGCATGGAGCACGACGGGTTCGCCGACGTGCTGCGCGACCGTGGCGTCGCCGTTCATCTCTTCGGTGATCTGCTCACCGAGGCCCTGGAGATCCCGGCGGCCAGGTCCCTCGTCCTGGACCGGGTGTTCGATGAGAAGGAGTACGGACCGCTCGCCACCGACCACCTGCGCGCCTCCTTCGAGTCCCTGCCCGCCGCCGAACTGGCCGAAGCCCTCGTCGGCGGTATGACCAAACGGGAGTTCCTCGACGCCCACCCGGAGCCGACCTCCGTGCGCTTCCATGTGATGGAGCTCGACGACTTCCTCCTCCGCCCCCTCCCCAACCACCTCTTCACCCGCGACACCTCCGCCTGGATCTACGACGGCGTGTCCATCAATGCCATGCGCTGGCCCGCGCGGCAGCGCGAGACCGTCCACTTCGAGGCGATCTACCGGCACCACCCGCTCTTCCGTGACGAGATCTTCCACACCTGGTCCGAGGGGCAGGCCGACTATCCGTCCACCATCGAGGGTGGTGACGTACTGGTCATCGGCCAAGGCGCCGTGCTCATCGGAATGAGCGAGCGCACCACGCCCCAGGCCGTCGAGATGCTCGCGCACAAGCTCTTCGCCGCCGGATCGGCCCGGACGATCGTCGCCCTCGACATGCCCAAGCGGCGCGCCCTCATGCACCTGGACACCGTGATGACCATGGTGGACGGCGACACCTTCACCCAGTACGCGGGGCTCGGCATGCTCCGCTCGTACACCATCGAGCCGGGTGCCGGCGACAAGGAGCTGAAGGTCACCGACCATCCCCCGGAGCACATGCACCGGGCGATCGCCGCGGCGCTGGGCCTGAGTGAGATCCGTGTGCTGACCGCCACGCAGGACGTGCACTCGGCCGAGCGGGAGCAGTGGGACGACGGCTGCAACGTCCTCGCGGTCGAGCCGGGGGTCGTCGTCGCCTACGAGCGCAACTCCACCACCAACACCCATCTGCGCAAGCAGGGGATCGAAGTGATCGAGATTCCGGGGAGCGAGCTCGGGAGGGGCAGGGGAGGGCCTCGGTGTATGAGCTGTCCGGTGGAGAGGGATGCGGTCGGTGCGTGATGTGCGGCGTGGACCCCATGGGTTCCGTATAGAAATGTGGAGCGTCGTATAGACTTCCATTCGTCCCCTTGTTCGTGCTGCCCTCGTACCCCTGGAGCGCCCCCATGGCGACAGTCCCGACAGCCCTCGCCGGACGCCACTTCCTCAAGGAGCTGGACTTCACCGCAGAGGAGTTCCGCGGTCTGATCGAGCTGGCCGCCGAGCTCAAGGCGGCCAAGAAGGCCGGGGTCGAGACGCGGTACCTGACGGGCAAGAACATCGCGCTGGTCTTCGAGAAGACCTCGACCCGTACACGCTGCGCCTTCGAGGTCGCGGCCGCGGACCAGGGTGCGCACACGACGTATCTGGACTCGGTCGGTTCACAGATCGGGCACAAGGAGTCCGTCAAGGACACCGCCCGTGTGCTCGGCCGGATGTTCGACGCCATCGAGTACCGGGGGCACGGACAGGGCGTCGTCGAGGAGCTGGCTGCATACGCCGGTGTCCCCGTCTACAACGGGCTCACCGACGAATGGCACCCCACCCAGATGCTGGCCGACGTGCTCACCATGACCGAGCACAGCGACAAGCCGCTGACCGGCATCGCCTTCGCCTACCTCGGTGACGCCCGCTACAACATGGGCAACTCCTACCTGGTCACCGGCGCCCTGCTCGGCATGGACGTCCGCATCGTCGCACCCCGGCTGCTGTGGCCGGACGAGACGATCGTGGGGCTGGCCAAGCAGCTCGCCGCCGCCTCCGGTGCCCGGGTCACGCTCACCGAGGACGTGAAGGAGGGCGTGCGCGGCACCGACTTCGTCGCCACCGACGTGTGGGTGTCGATGGGTGAGCCCAAGGAGGTCTGGGACGAGCGCATAGCGCTGCTCGGCCCGTATGCCGTGACCATGGACGTACTGCGCGCCACCGGCAACGACGACGTGAAGTTCCTGCACTGCCTGCCGGCCTTCCACGACCTCGGCACCGATGTCGGCCGTGAGATCCACGAACGGCACGGGCTGACCGAGCTGGAGGTCACCGACGAGGTGTTCGAGTCCGAGCACTCCGTCGTCTTCGACGAGGCGGAGAACCGGATGCACACGATCAAGGCGATCCTGGTCGCGACCCTCGCCTGACCGGGCACTCCGTCGTCCACACCTGGCTGCAGTTCGCGGCGTTCCTGGCGGCCGGGTGCGTGGTGTGCGCGCTCTACGGGCGCCGGCACTCCAGGCTCACGGCGGACGCTGTCACAGAGGACGCCGCTGCCGTGGAACCACTGGCAGTCTGAACCACACCGCCTTGCCGGAATCGGTGGGGCGGTGACCACAGGACGAGCTGAGACTGCGGATCAGCAGCAGGCCCCGCCCGTGCTCCTGCCAGGGGTCGGGGTTCGCCGCGACCGGATGGGTGAGATTGCCGGGCGGTGCCGGGTCGGGATCGTGCACCTCGACCTTGCAGCCCGTCGGCAGCAGCTCGACGACCAGCTCTATGGGCCCCTCACCCGCGGCGTGCTCCACGGCGTTCGCTACCAGTTCCGCGGTGAGCAGCTCGGCGGTGTCGCTGTCGGCCGTGTGCTCCAGGTCCGCCAGCGCCGTACGGACCAGTGCGCGGGCGACGGGCACGGCTGCGGCGGTGTGCGGCAGCGCGATGCGCCAGGAGGCGGGTGCGGGAGGTTCGTACACGGCGGGTCCGTTCATGGCGCAGGTTGTCCTGCTTTCAACGAGAGGCATGCTACGGCGCGCCCCGTGCGGGGCGGTCGGCGGGTTTCGCCCGGGAGCCTCGTCGGTCCCGGTACCGGGCTGCGTACCCCTGAGGACGACGCGTAGTGCAGGGGAGTGCCCATCGTTACCGGCCTATCGAGAAGGTGTGACGCGATGCCGTGCGACTGTCACATGGCGCCCGGCGTGCGCCCGGCGCCACCGCCCGAGTGCGTCCCGTCTGCCCGCACCGGGACAGGGTCGTATCGCGTGCTCGTGACGACAGTCACAGATCGGTGATAACTTCATAGAGCACAGTGCAGACAGCCGCCCGTCCGAGGAGGCCGCACGTCATGAGTCCCTTCACCGGCTCCGCCGCCCGCACCTCCGACTGGAAGCATCTGCGGTGCACCCGGGCCGACGGGGTCGCCACGGTCACCCTGGCCCGCCCCGAGAAACTCAACGCACTCACCTTCGGCGCCTACGCCGACCTGCGTGACCTGCTCGCCGAACTGTCCCGGGAGAAGTCGGTCCGGGCCCTGGTGCTGGCCGGCGAGGGGCGCGGCTTCTGCTCGGGCGGAGACGTCGACGAGATCATCGGCGCCACGCTGTCCATGGACACCGCCCAGCTGCTCGACTTCAACCGCATGACCGGGCAGGTCGTACGGGCCGTACGGGAGTGCCCTTTCCCGGTGATCGCGGCCGTGCACGGAGTGGCCGCGGGTGCGGGCGCCGTCCTCGCCCTGGCCGCGGACTTCCGGGTGGCGGATCCCTCCGCCCGCTTCGCGTTCCTTTTCACCAGGGTCGGGCTCTCCGGCGGCGACATGGGTGCCGCCTATCTGCTGCCGAGGGTCGTCGGGCTCGGGCACGCCACCCGGCTGCTCATGCTCGGCGAGCCGGTGCGGGCACCCGAGGCCGAGCGGATCGGGCTGATCAGCGAGCTGACCGAGGAGGGCCGCGCCGACGAGGCCGCCCGGGCGCTGGCCCGCCGGCTCGCCGACGGGCCGGCGCTCGCGTACGCCCAGACGAAGGCGCTGCTCACCGCCGAGCTGGACATGCCGCTCGCCGCGTCCGTCGAACTGGACGCCTCGACCCAGGCGCTGCTGATGAACGGCGAGGACTACGCCGAGTTCCACGCCGCCTTCACCGAGAAGCGGCCGCCGAAGTGGCGAGGGAGGTAGCCATGCACGGCACCGGAGGGCGGCCGCTGCGCGTCGCCGTCATCGGCGGCGGCCCCGGCGGGTTGTACGCCGCAGCCCTGCTCAAACGCCTCGACCCGGCCCGCGAGATCACCGTCTGGGAGCGCAACGCCCCCGAGGACACCTTCGGCTTCGGCGTCGTCCTGTCCGACGAGACCCTCGGCGGCATCGAGCACGCCGACCCGGTCGTGTACGAGGCGCTGAAGGCGGAGTTCGTGCGCTGGGACGACATCGACATCGTCCACCGGGGCGTGCGCCACACCTCCGGCGGCCACGGCTTCGCCGCGCTCGGCAGGAAGCGGCTGCTGGAGATCCTGCACGAGCGTTGCCGATCGCTCGGCGTCGAACTGCGCTTCCGTACCGAGGCCCCGTATCCGGCCTGGCTCTCGGAGGCGTACGACCTGGTGATCGCCGCCGACGGGGTGCACAGCGCCACGCGCGAGGCGTACGCCGAGGTGTTCCGCCCCTCGGTCGAGGAGCACCGCTGCCGCTATATCTGGCTCGCCGCCGACTTCCCCTTCGACGCGTTCCGCTTCGAGATCGCCGAGACCGAGCACGGCGTGATGCAGCTGCACGGCTACCCCTATGCGCCCGACGCCTCCACGGTCATCGTGGAGATGCGCGAAGAGGTGTGGCGGGCGGCCGGGTTCGCCGAGCTGGACACCGCCGAGACGATCGAGCGCTGCGCCAAGATCTTCGCGGACACGCTCCGCGGCCGGCCCCTGCGGTCCAACAACTCCACCTGGACCACCTTCCGCACGGTCGTCAACGCCCACTGGTCGCACGGCAACCTGGTCCTCCTCGGCGACGCCGCGCACACCGCGCACTTCTCGATCGGCTCCGGCACGAAGCTGGCGGTGGAGGACGCGCTGGCGCTGGTCGCGTGCCTGGAGGAGCACGCATCGCTGCCGGAGGCCCTCGCCGCCTACGAGGAGGAGCGGCGCCCGGTCGTCGCCTCCACCCAGCGCGCGGCCCGGGCCAGCCTGGAGTGGTTCGAGAACCTCGGCCTCTATCTCGACCAGCCCGCCCGGCAGTTCGCGTTCAACCTGCTCACCCGCAGCCGCCGGGTCACCCACGACAACCTTCGGCTGCGCGACGCGCACTTCACCGAGGCCGTGGAGCGGGAGTTCCGCTGCCCGCCGGGCACACCCCCGATGTTCACCCCCTTCCGGCTGCGCGGTCTGACCCTGCGCAACCGGGTCGTGGTCTCACCGATGGACATGTACTCGGCGGTGGACGGCGTCCCGGGCGACTTCCACCTCGTCCACCTGGGCGCCCGGGCGCTCGGCGGCGCAGGCCTCGTGATGACCGAGATGGTGTGCGTGAGCGCCGAGGGCCGGATCACCCCGGGCTGCGCCGGGCTCTACACCGGCCGGCAGGGCGAGGCATGGCGGCGGATCACCGACTTCGTGCACACCCGGGCGCCGGGCACCGCGATCGGCGTGCAGCTCGGACACAGCGGCCGCAAGGGCTCCACCAAGCTGATGTGGGAGGGCATCGACGAGCCGCTGGACGAGGGCAACTGGCCGCTGGTGGCCGCCTCCGCGATCCCGTACAAGCCGGAGAGCCAAACGCCCCGTGAGCTGTCCCGTGCCCAACTCACCGACATCCGCGAGCAGTTCGCGGCCGCCGCCTGGCGGGCCGTCCGCTGCGGCTTCGACCTCCTCGAACTCCACTGCGCCCACGGCTATCTGCTCTCGGGGTTCCTCTCCCCGCTCACCAACCGCCGTACGGACGCCTATGGCGGCACGCTCGCGAAACGGCTCCGCTTCCCGCTGGAGGTCTTCGACGCCGTACGGGCGGTGTGGCCCGGCGAGAAGCCCATGACCGTACGGATCTCCGCGACCGACTGGGCCGAGGGCGGCACCACGGCCGAGGAGTCCGTCGAGATCGCCCGCGCGTTTGCCGCGCACGGTGCTGACGCGATCGACGTGTCGACCGGGCAGGTGGTGGCCGAGGAGCAGCCGGAGTTCGGACGCTCGTACCAGACGCCGTACGCCGACCGGATCCGCCACGAGGTCGGCATCCCGGTGATCGCCGTGGGTGCCATCTCGTCCTGGGACGACGTCAACTCGCTGATCCTGGCCGGTCGCACGGATCTGTGCGCCCTGGCCCGGCCGCATCTGTACGACCCGCACTGGACGCTGCACGCGGCGGCCGAGCAGGGGTACAGCGGGCCGGGCGTGGTGTGGCCCGCCCCCTACCGGGCGGGCAGCCGACGCCCGCAGACGGGGCGTACGGACGCTCCCAAACCACGGCTCACGCTCGGTCGTTGAGCGAAGGCGGGGTCACACCCCCGCGAAGACCGCTCCCGCGTCCCGCAGCCGCTCGTGCAGTGCACGGAAGACCGCGGCCGAGCGGGCGCCGGGCCAGTCGGCGGGGAGCAGTTCGGCGGGCAGTCCGGGGTCGGCATAGGGCAGATGGCGCCAGGAGTCCAGGGCGAGCAGGTAGTCGCGGTAGGCCTCCTCCGGAGGGGTGTCCTCGCGGGCCTCCCATGCGTGCAGCACGCGCGCGTGGCGGTCGAGGAACGCCTCGTGCTGTTTGGCGATCGCGGCCAGGTCCCACCAGCGCGCCACCGCCTCCGCGGTCGGCGCGAAACCGAGGTGCTCACCGCGGAAGAAGTCCACGTACGGGTCGAGCCGGAGCCGCTCCAGGGTGTGGCGCGTCTCGTCGTACAGACGGGCCGGGGCGATCCACACCCCGGGGGACGCGGTGCCGAAGCCCAGACCGGCGAGCCGGGAGCGCAGCAGATGACGCTTCTGCCGCTCCGACTCCGGCACCGAGAACACCGCGAGCACCCACCCCTCGTCCTTGGGGGGCGTCGTCGCGTACACGCGCCGGTCTCCGTCCTCGAGCAGCTGCCGTGCGTCCGGGGACAGCGCGTACCCGGCCGCGCCCGTCGCCGTGCGCGCCGGTACGAGCAGTCCGCGACGCTTCAGCCGTGACACGGACGACCGGACGGAGGGCGCGTCCACGCCGACCGCGGCGAGCAGCCTGATCAGCTCGGCCACGGGTACCGGGCCGGGGGCGAAACGGCCGTAGGCGCCGTAGAACGTGACGATGAGGGACCGGGGAGCGTGCTGATCGGACACGTTGATCACTTTAGATCGTCCGCGTCACTCATGATCACTTCGGGCGGGCACCGGGTTGACCTGCGTGCGCAGCCGGAAGCGCTGGAGCTTGCCTGTCGCCGTGCGCGGCAGCGCGTCCAGGAAGACGAACTCGCGCGGGCACTTGTACGGCGCCAGCTCGGACTTCAGGAACGTGCGCAGCGCCTCAGGGTCGCGGGGCGCGCCCGCCCTCAGGACCGTGTACGCCACCACCACCTGCCCGCGCGCCTCGTCGGCCCGCCCGACGACCGCCGTCTCGACCACGTCGGGGTGGCGCAGCAGGGCGTCCTCGACCTCGGGCCCGGCGATGTTGTACCCGGCCGAGATGATCATGTCGTCGGCGCGGGCGACATAGCGGAAGTAGCCGTCGGGTTCGCGGACGTAGGTGTCGCCGGTGATGTTCCAGCCGCCCCGGACGTACTCCCGCTGCCGTGGGTCGGCGAGATAGCGGCAGCCGACCGGGCCGCGTACCGCGAGCAGTCCGGGCTCGCCGTCGGGCACGGGCGTGCCGTTCGCGTCCTGCACGCGCGCGTGCCACCCAGGTACCGGAATCCCCGTGGTGCCCGGGCGGATCCGGTCGTCCGCGGCGGAGATGAAGATGTGCAGCAGTTCGGTGGCGCCGATCCCGTTGATGACCCGCAGCCCGGTGCGCTCGTGCCAGGCCCGCCAGGTCGCGGCCGGGAGGTTCTCGCCGGCCGACACACAGCGTCGCAGCGATGCGACGTCGTATCCGTCCAGCTCGTCGAGCATCGCGCGGTACGCGGTCGGCGCGGTGAACAGCACGGAGACGCGGTGCTCGGCGATCGCGGGCAGCAGCTGTTTGGGGCTCGCCTGTTCGAGCAGCAGGGCGCTGGCGCCGGCCCGCAGCGGAAAGACGACGAGCCCGCCGAGCCCGAAGGTGAAACCGAGCGGGGGACTGCCCGCGAAGACATCGTCGGGGTGTGGGCGGAGCACATGCTTGGAGAAGGTGTCGGCGATGGCGAGCACATCGCGGTGGAAGTGCATACACCCCTTCGGGCGACCCGTGGTGCCCGATGTGAAGGCGATCAGCGCCACATCGTCGGCCGCCGTGTCCACGGGTGCGTACGGCTCCTCGGACACCGGCAGGCGCAGCAGGTCGTCCGGGGTGTCGCCGCCGTAGGTGGTGATGCGCAGCCCGGGGACGTCGGCCTTCGTCAGGTCCTCGACCGCGCGGGTGTCGCACAGGGCATGGCCGACCCGGGCGATCTCGCACATCGTGCGCAGCTCGTGGGGACGTTGCTGGGCGAGCACCGTGACGGCCACCGCGCCTGCCTTCAGCACCGCGAGCCAGCAGGCGGCGAGCCAAGGGGTGGTGGGGCCGCGCAGCAGGACGCGGTTGCCGGGGACGACGCCGAGGCGGGAGGTGAGCGCGTGGGCGATCCGGTCGACGCGGGCGCGGAGCTGCCCGTATGTCCACACGCCGCCGTCCGCCGTGCGGAAGGCGGGGCGCCCGGGGCCGGTGTGGGCGAGCAGTTCTGCGGCGGCGTTCAGCCGTTCGGGGTAGCGCAGCTCGGGCAGATCGAAGCGGAGCTGCGGCCACTCCTCGTGGGGCGGGAGACGGTCGCGGGCGAAGGTGTCACGGTGTGCGGTGGGGGTGGGGCCTGCGGCGGCCGCGGCGCTCGCATCGTGCGTGGGGGTCCCGGTGGATGTGGTGCTCGCATCGTGCGTGGGGGTCCCGGTGGATGTGGTGCTCGCATCGTGCGTGGGGGTCCCGGTGGCCGGGGCGCTCGCATCGTGCGTGGGGGCCCGGGTGGCCGGGGCGTTCCCCGCGTCGGCGACGGTCTCGGTGGCCGTGGCGCTTGTGGCGTCCTTCTGGTCCATGACGGTTCGCCCCCTTGTCGTGGTGGGCTCGCGCAACGAGCGTATCGGGTTGGTGACGACAGTCAACACTCCGCGATACGGTCGGATGGGCAGCCCGCACAGCCCGACACACCGGCAGGGAGAGGAGACCGGCAATGACCGCATTCTCGCTCGATCCGGCACAGACCGCCTGGCGCGCGGAGCTGCGCACGCTGGCCGGGCAGCGGCTGCGCCCGCTCGCGGAGAAGGGCGAGCCGGGCCGCGTCAACCGCGCCCTCGTCGCCGAACTCGGCCAACTCGGGCTGCTCGACCGACTGTTCACCTCCGGCGCGCTCGACCTCTGCCTGATGCGGGAGTCCCTGGCGTACGCCTGTACCGAGGCGGAGACGGCGCTGGCCCTGCAGGGGCTCGGCGCACATCCGGTGCACGCGTACGGTACGAAGGCCCAGCGCGCCCGCTGGCTGCCCGGCGTCCGGGCCGGCACCACGGTGGCGGCCTTCGCACTGACCGAACCGGGCGCGGGGTCGGACGCGGCGGCGCTGTCCCTCACCGCCGAGCCCGACCGCCCGTCCGGCTGGCTCCTCACCGGAGAGAAGTGCTGGATCTCCAACGCCCCCGAGGCCGATTTCTACACGGTCTTCGCGCGCACCACCCCCGGGACCGGCGCCCGGGGCGTGACCGCGTTCCTCGTCCCCGCCGACCGTCCCGGTCTGACCGGCACCCCGCTCGACATGCTCTCGCCGCACCCCATCGGCGCACTGTCCTTCGACGCCGTGCCCGTGACCGCGGACGACCTCCTCGGGCAGCCCGGCCATGGCTTCCGGGTCGCCATGGGCACCCTCAACCTCTTCCGTCCCAGCGTCGGCGCCTTCGCGGTCGGCATGGCGCAGGCGGCCCTCGACGCGACGCTCGCCCACACCGCCGGGCGGGACGCCTTCGGCGGCAGGCTGAAGGACCTTCAGACCGTCTCCCACCAGGTCGCGGAGATGGCCCTGCGCACCGAGGCGGCGCGCCTCATGGTCTACGCGGCGGCCGCGGCGTACGACGAAGGCGCCCCGGACGTCCCGAAGCGCGCCGCCATGGCGAAGCTGCTCGCCACCGAGACCGCGCAGTACGTCGTCGACGCCGCCGTCCAGTTGCACGGCGCCCGCGCCCTGCGCCGCGGCCACCTCCTCGAACACCTCTACCGCGAGGTGCGCGCACCCCGGATCTACGAGGGCGCGAGCGAGGTCCAACGCGTCATCATCGCCAAGGAGTTGTACGCCACCCTGGAGGCCCCGTGACCACCGAGCGCATCAACCCGCCCGACCTTTCGCCGCCCACAGGTTTCTCGCACGCGGTGGTCGCCACCGGCACCCGGGTGGTTTTCCTGGCGGGGCAGACCGCCCTCGACGGGGACGGCAAGGTGGTCGGCGAGACCCTCCCCGAGCAGTTCGAACGGGCCCTGACCAATCTGCTCGGCGCGCTGAACGCCGCCGGCGGCACCCCCGCCGACCTCGCCCGCGTCACCGTCCATGCCACCGATGTGGCCGCGTACCGTGCCCACGCCCCCGAACTCGGCTGCATCTGGCACCGACTGGCGGGCCGCGACTACCCCGCGATGGCCGTCATCGGCGTCGCCCGCCTCTGGGACGAGCAGGCCCTCGTGGAACTGGACGGCTTCGCCGTGCTCCCGTAGCCGCGCCCGCCATCGCCTGCACCGCCGTTACGAGCGCACCACTTAATGTGTGGGGGTGCGTGAGGGGGATACGGGGATGGACGCGGGGCGGACAGGGCGCGAACTTACGGACGAGTCCGGGGCCGAGCGGTCGGAGCCGGAGCTCATTGCCGATTCGGCGGACTCCGGGGAGTCGGCAGGCCCGCCCCGCCGCGCCCGGCTTCGCCGGGCCCGGTGGATCGCCCTCGGTCTGCTCCTCACCCTCCTCCTGCCCACCCTGGCCGCCGCCGTGGCTCTCCGGATGAACTATGCGGGCGACCCCGCGCCGGGGACGTACACCCGGAACCGGGACGCCCTCTGGCTCGGCCACGCCTGGGTCGACGGACGCAAGCGCGACACGGATCTCAAGGCGCTCTTGCGCCGAGTGCATGGCTCCGGCATCCGCGACCTGTACGTGCACGCGGGCCCCCTGGAACACGACGGCACGCTCCCCAGGTCGGCCTACCCGAAGGCGTCCTGGCTGATCGACTCTGTGCACCGCGAGCTGCCGGGCGTGCGCATCCAGGCCTGGCTCGGCGACAAGCTCGCGAGCGAGGGACCGGTCGGCCTGCGACTGGAGCGGCCTGCGACACGGGCAGCCGTGGTCGGTGCCGCAGGCCAGATCCTGGCGGCCGGATTCGACGGCACCCACTTCGACCTGGAACCCCTGCACTCCGGCGACCGCCACTACCTCGCCCTCCTCGACTCCCTGCACGGCGTCACCCGGGCCCATCACGCCCTGCTCTCGGTGGCCGCCCACCAGATCGACCCCCTCCCCGCGCTCCACTCCGTGGCGGGTGGGCTCACCGGACACCCCAAATGGTGGTCCCAGACGTACTTCGGCCAGGTCGCCCGCCGGGTCGACCAGATCGCGGTGATGTCGTACGACACGGCGATGCCGCTGCAGAGCCTCTACGGCGGCTATGTCGCCCAGCAGACCTCCCTGGCCCTCGAAGCCACCCCGCCCTCGACGGACCTGCTGATCGGCCTGCCCTTCTACCACGAGGACGACATCGGCCATCACGCGTCCGCCGAAACGGTGACCGCCGCCGTCCGCGGCACCCGCCTCGGTCTCTCCCGAACGGACGCGGACCGCACCCGCTTCGGCGTCGCGCTGTACGTGGACTTTGCCGCGACGGACGCGGACTGGGCGGCGTACCGCGAGGGCTGGGTCCGCTGACCACCGCAGATCACGGGGCGCACGGCAGTCACGAGCGGGCCGGTGTCACGCGGTCACCTTGGCGATGAACGCGGCGAGGTTCGCCACCGTCCGCTGGATCTTCTCGTCCAGGGTGAGCGACTCGTGGAGTCGCGCGCCCACGCCTGCGTCCTTCTTGCCGCGCACGTAGAGCGAACAGGCGAGGTCGCTGCACATGTAGGCGCCCACCGAGTTGCCCTGCTGCCCGGCCTTCCCGGCCCGTGGCGCGACCATCAGGGAGACGCCTCCGGTGTGCGTGGTCAGGCACATCGAGCACATGCTGCGCCGGGTCTGCCACGAGACCGCACCGGAGGTGCGCAGCGCGACCGCCCTCGGGCGGCCGTCCAGCTCGGCCACGAGGTAGGCGCGGTCGGGGGCCTGGGGGTCCCGCCAGCCGAGGAAGTCCAGGTCGTCCCACGGCCGGTCGGCCAGGTCGCGCGGCACGGACAGGCGCTTCGTCTCGCCCTTGGTGCAGTTCACGAACGCGGTCCGGATCTCTTGCTCAGTCAGGGGTTTCATAAACATGAGGCTAAGTTGCCTAAATGCTTTAGGCAACTGCATAATCGGTTCAGGCAGATGGGAGGAAGGTATGGCACGCGTGGGGTTGACCACGGAACGCCTGGTCCAGGCGGGGGCGGAACTGGCCGACGAGGTCGGCTTCGACCAGGTGACCGTCTCGGCGCTCGCCAGGCGGTTCGACGTCAAGGTCGCGAGCCTGTACTCGCATGTGAAGAACTCCCAGGACCTCAAGACCAGGATCGCCCTGCTCGCCCTCGCGGAACTCGCCGACCGGGCCGCCGCCGCCCTGGCCGGGCGCGCAGGCAAGGACGCCCTGGCCGCCTTCGCGGACACCTATCGCGACTACGCCCGGGAACACCCGGGCCGATACGCCGCGGCGCAGTTCAGACTGGACCCGGAGGCGGCGGCAGCGAGCGCCGGCGGCAGGCACGCGCAGATGACGCGGGCGATCCTGCGCGGCTACGACCTGGCGGAGCCGGACCGGACGCACGCGGTCCGGCTGCTGGGCAGTGTCTTCCACGGTTACGTCAGCCTGGAGTCGGCCGGAGGCTTCAGCCACAGCGCCCCCGACTCGCAGGAGAGCTGGTCATGGATCCTGGATCACCTCGACGCCATGCTGCGGAGCCGGCCCGCACCCTGACCGCCCTCCCTGCGGCATCCGTGGGCCCCGGACCGCACGGTCATCGCGCATCGGCACGCCCGAACACCTCAGACTTTGATCAACAGGCTGGAACCATGAACGCCCGGCACGACTGGATCACCACACCCCTCACCACGGCCCTCACGGCGGACCTCCTGCGCGGCGCCCTGGACCTGGAGCGCACCGCACACGGTGTGCTGCCGCACCGGCTGCCCGCCCGGGCCCGTACGCAGTGCTCCGACGGACAGCTGTTGATGGCGGAGGCCCAGCCCTCCGGCGTACGTCTGGTCTTCCGCACCAGGTCCACCGCCGTCGAACTGGACACGCTCCCCACCAAGCTGGCCTACCGAGGCGCTCCGCCCCGGCCCGACGGCATGTACGACCTGCTCGTCGACGGCCGCCCGGCCGGCCGGGCCCGTGCGAGCGGCGGCAACCTCCGGACCATCGACATGACCACCGGGACCTCGGAAACCCGGCCCGGCCCCATCGCCACCGTCCGGTTCACCGGCTTGCCGGCCGATGCGAAGGACGTCGAGATCTGGCTGCCGCACAACGAGATCACTCAGCTGATCGCCCTGCGCACGGACGCCCCCATAGAGGCCGTACCGGACCGGGGCCGCAAGGTGTGGCTGCACCACGGCAGTTCGATCAGTCACGGCTCCGACGCCGAAAGCCCCACCACGACGTGGCCGGCACTGGCCGCCTCCCTCGGCGGCGCGGAGCTGATCAACCTGGGCCTGGGCGGCAGCGCCCTGCTCGATCCGTTCACCGCCCGCGCCCTTCGGGACACCCCCGCCGATCTGATCAGCGTCAAGATCGGCATCAACCTGGTCAACCTGGACCTGATGCGCCTGCGTGCCTTCACCCCCGCCGTCCATGGCTTCCTCGACACCATCCGCGAGGGGCATCCCGCCACGCCGCTCCTGGTCGTCTCCCCCATCCTGTGCCCCATCCACGAGGACACCCCGGGCCCCTCCGCCCCGGACTTCAGCAAACTCGCCGAGGGCAGGCTGCGGTTCAGGGCCGCGGGCGACCCCGCGGAGACCGCTGCCGGGAAGCTGACACTGGGCGTCATCCGGGACGAGCTCGCCCGCATCGTGCGGCAGCGAGCGGCCGACGACCCCTGCCTGCACTACCTTGACGGCCGTGAACTCTACGGCGAGGCCGACTTCGCCGATCTGCCGCTGCCCGACCAGCTCCATCCGGACGCCGCCACGCACCGCCGCATCGGCGAGCGCTTCGCCGGCCAAGTCTTCGGCGACGGCGGGCCCTTCGCCGGGGACCGGTGAATCGCCGGAGGCCACAGGGTGGGCGTCAGGCCGCCATGGCCAGTTGCTCCATCGGCACGCGGTGCGGGGCGATCACGCTGCCGTCGGGGAGCAGTTCGCCGGTGTCGTCGAAGACGATCACGCCGTTGCACAGCAGGCTCCAGCCCTGCTCCGGGTGGGCGGCGACGACGTGCGCGGTGGTGTTGTCGGACGACGGGCACATGGAGTGGTGGGAACACATGGCGCACCTCCGAGTGAGGGATGGGCGGCCGGGTTGTCGCCTCGTTGAGTAAGACGATGCTCCGTCCGCCAACTCATCGGAACCGCCGGCCGGGAAGCGTGACACCATGCGGACAACTCCCGGACACTCCGAAGACGGTCGGTGCGGACTCGCCACCACCGGTGTGGACTCCCGACCGTGGACGCGGACGGACTCGCCACCGAAGGAGTGACGATCACGTCCCCGGGCACGGTCACCGGGTACCTGTGGAACCCCCGTTCCAGGAGGTATCCCATGTCCGTGCGTCAGGTCTTCGGGGTGGTCGCCTGCGCCGCCCTGCTGCTGTCCGCCGCCCCCGCCGCGGGCGCCCTCTCCGATGCGGGCGACCAGGTGACCGTCGACCCGACCGGACGTATCACTGCCGACGGCACGATCACCCTCTCCGGCACCTACCGCTGTCTGCGCAGCGGCGGCCTCGTCTTCGTGTCCTCCGCAATCTCCCAGGGCGACCCGAGCGTGCACCACGGAGTGGGCGGCACCCTGGCGGTCTGCGACGGTGCCGAGCACCGCTGGACCAACCAGGAGACCCACCAGGGCGCTTACACCCCGGGTCGGGCGCACATCGAGGCCACCCTGATGGAACTGAGCGGCTCCGGCCTTCCGCTGCCCCACTTCCATGCGGTGCGGCAGCAGTATGTGACCCTGACCGGCAGATGAACCTCCCGACCCCGGCCGGAACCCGGCGTCCGGCCTGGGACAGCCCGGTGCCGCGGAAGCAGGTGCAGGCCGCCGCCAGGATGCGACCGGTCCGGCCCACCGCGGCCCGGCGGGTGTCCTGACGAGGCGAGGCCGCGCGGTCCGCCGCAGGTGGCCGGGAGCCAGGGCGCGGCCGGGCCGAGGGCGTGTACGGCGTCGGCGTCCGTACGGCACCAGGCGCCGTACGGTTACGGCGCGCGGGGCACTGGCGGGCTGAGGGGCGGTCTGGAGCGTCCGGATCATGCGCTCCCACGGGGTGAGCCGGTCGAAGGCGGCGCCGAGCGCGGGCAGGAAGCGTGCCGGAGCGTCGACACGGTTGCCGGCCAGAGGTTCCGGAAGTCCCGGCGTGAGCGCGTCCGGAGCGCCGCGCAGCACACATGGCCGGCGCAGGACACGACGACCGTGCGCGGCTGGGCGGGGCGGTCGGCCCACCAGCGGCCGATGCCCGTGGCCGGCATGTGCTCGCCGATGGTGGCGGGCCGGGGGAGCCGGTGGGGAACCAGCGGGCAAGGGTCGGCAGATGACGCGGTGAGATCCAAGAGGGGGACTTCAGGTGGCGCTGCGACCGACGAGGAGGTCGGCGAGCTTGTTCAGGCGCTTGACCGTGCGGTCCTCGGTCGCGGCCGGGGCCGGGTCGACCCGCTCGTCGCGAGTTCCGCTGACGGCGGTCGGCCCGTCCGCGCTAGGCGTCCGCGAGCCGGGCCTCTTCCAGGTCCAGGGAGCGCTGGAGCCGACGGCGGGTCGTGTCGCTGATGGCGTGGTCGTCGTAGAGGCGCTGGAGTTCCACCGTCTCGACGGCGATCAGGTCGCGGCGCAACTGGCGGTAGACCAGATCGGCGGACTCGGTCGGAGCCCCGTTGCTGTCCTGCTCCGCGAGGCGGTCGCGGGCGTCGTCCAGACGGGCGGCCAGGCCGCGGCGGAGCCGGTCGAGGACGACATCCGGCACCACCTCCAGCTCCGCGAGCTCCTCCAGACGGGCGAGCCCGGCGTGGGCGAGGTGGGAGCGGGCCTGGGCCTCCTCGCGCTCGGTGTGGGCGGGCTCCAGCGCGATGCCGGAGCGGCGGACGAACGGGGCGAGGGTGAAGCCCTGCACGACGAGGGTGACGACCACGACCGAGGTGGTCAGGACGAGGACCAGAGGGCGGTCGGTGAGGGCGGTTCCGCTCCTCGTGGCCTCCGGGATGGACAGGGCGGCGGCCAGCGGCATCACCCCTCGGGTGCCCGCCCAGGTCAGGACCATCGGCACCCGCCAGTTCATGCGGCTGATGCCGCCCTTGCGCTGCACCACCGCCGACAGGGGCGCCAGCCACAGCAGACGCACGGCGACGAGCGTCCCGGCGACCACCAGCGCGTACACGGGCCACGCCCGGTCGCCGTCGGACAGGGCCCGCACCTGGGCGGGCAGGGCCAGCCCTATGAGGCTGAAGACGACGCTCTCCAGCAGGAACACCACCGTGCCGTACACGGCGTGAAGCTGGAGTCGTATGCGGGCGTTGGTGAGCCGGTCGCCGCGGCCGCCGAGGACCACTCCGGCCACGACGACCGATGTGACGCCGGAGGTGTGCGCGGCTTCCGCGAGCACGTAGGCGGCGTACGGGGTGACCAGGGAGATCACCGTCTCCAGGACCGGGTCCTCGGTGCGCCGCCGGATCAGGGCCACCACCCCGGCCGCCGTCGCCCCGATCACCGTGCCACCGCCGGCCAGCAGCAGGAACTCGCCGCCCGCCGCGCCCCAGTTCGCCGCAGCCGAGGCCACGGCGATGCTCGCCGCCACCCGGACCAGCACCAGGGAGGTCGCGTCGTTGAACAGGCTCTCCGCCTGGACCAGGACCTGGACCTTGGGCGGCAGTGCCAGGCGCCTGCCGAGCGCGGTGACCGCGACAGGGTCGGTGCTGGCCAGGATCGCGCCGAGCACGAACGCCATCTGCCACGACAGGGGCGTCACGAGCGCCGCCACCGCGCCCACGGCCGCCGCGGACGCCAGCACCAGTCCGATGGCGAGTATCCCGACGGGCTTCCACACCGCGCGCAGTTCACGCCAGGGCATCTCCTCGGCGGACGCATACAGCAGCGGCGGCAGCACGACCAGGCCGATGATCTCCGGGCTGATCTCGATCTGCGGGGTGCCCGGCAGCAGCGCCACGGCGAGACCGGCGACCACGAGCAGAGAGGGGGCGGGCATGCGCCACCGGCGCGCGAAGGTGGCCACCACCGTGGCGAGGACGACAAGGGCGAGAACCGTACCGACGCTGCGCATGCCGTCCCCCTGAGGCTTTCAGGAGCCACCGTGACTCCCGGCCGACCAGACTTCCCGGCACACCGCCTTCACCCTATCGGGCGCGGGGAACGTCAAGACAGTGTCAAGGTCCTCGTGACCAGCGCCAAGGAAGCGCTGACGACCGCCCCCACAGGCCCGTGAAACGGCTTCCGTGGGGTGGGGGAACCCTTCTGCGCAGGAGAGTTGGATCAGCGAGCGGAGTGCGTCGGCGGCGATGAGTGACGTACGGCCCGGACGGCTGAAGGTCTACCTCGGGGCGGCCCCGGGGGTCGGCAAGACCTACCGGATGCTCGACGAGGGGCGGCGCCGTGCTGCCCCTTGGGCGGACGCGTGGTGGGCTTCTCGGAGTACCACGGGCGCCCGCGCACGGAGGCGATGCTCGACGGTCTGGAGATCGTCCCTCGCCTTGGCTGTTCCTGTCGCGGCGGGCGGTTCGAGGAGATGGACCTGGCCGCGGTCCTCGCGCGCCGCCCCCAGGTGGCGATCGTCGACGAGTTCGCCCAGAGCAACATCCCCGGCGACGGCCGCAACCTCCCGACGAGGCGAAGGAGTGCATCTTCGAGCCCTTCCAGCGCTACGGCGACTCCCCGCGCGGCGCCGGTGTCGGTCTCGGCCTCGCGGTCGCCCGCGGCTTCGCGGAGGCCATCGGCGGCACCCTGAACGCCGAGGACACGCCCGGCGGCGCCCTCACCATGGTGCTCGGCCTACGGACCTCTCCAAGTGCCCTGTGTCCAGCCGCATCCGCCAGACGGTCCGGCGGTGTGCGGATGCCGGCGCGGTCTCCAGCGGCGATGGCGGCACGGCCGGCACGGGGCAGGCGGCGTGTGCGAGGCAGTAGCGGCCCGGGCTGACCGCTGCCGAAGACGTCACCGAGCGTGGTGACCAGCCTCTCCCGCGCCAGTCGCTGCCACTCCCCGGCCATGACGGACGCGGCCGGGGACCGACGGGCGGCGAGATCCCTGCCGGGCGGCTCCTCGGCGCCGGCCACAACTCGGCTCCCCGGCACCGGGCTTCGTCGGCGGCGGAACGGCTTCCGTCTCCCACCTGGTCCGGCGCTTCGACCAGCCCACACGCCACTTCTTGGCACCCTTGTGACGACCCGCGCCCGGGCCGCTCACCGCCCCGCATGTGCAGCTCAGATGTTCCGGAACGTCTCGATCTGCGCCCCCACCGAGTTGAGCCGCTCCGCCAGCTCCTCGTAGCCGCGATTGATGACGTACACGTTCCGCAGCACGGATGTGCCCTCGGCCGCCAGCATCGCCAGCAGCACGACCACGGCGGGCCGCAGCGCGGGCGGGCACATCATCTCGGCGGCCCGCCAGCGGGTCGGGCCCTCGACCAGCACCCGGTGGGGGTCCAGCAACTGCAGGCGGCCGCCGAGGCGGTTGAGGTCGGTCAGATAGATCGCGCGGTTGTCGTACACCCAGTCGTGGATCAGCGTCTTGCCCTGCGCGGAGGCCGCAATGGCCGCGAAGAACGGGACGTTGTCGATGTTCAGGCCGGGGAACGGCATCGGGTGGATCTTGTCGATCGGCGCCTCCAGTTTGGAGGGCCGTACGGTCAGGTCCACCAGCCGCGTACGGCCGTTGTCCGCGAAGTACTCGGGCGTACGGTCGTGATCGAGGCCCATCTCCTCCAGTACCGCGAGCTCGATCTCGAGGAACTCGATCGGCACCCGGCGCACCGTGAGCTCCGACTCGGTGACGACCGCGGCGGCCAGCAGGCTCATCGCCTCGACCGGGTCCTCGGAGGGGGAGTAGTCCACGTCGACGTCGATGGTGGGCACGCCGTGCACGGTGAGCGTGGTGGTGCCGATGCCCTCGACCTGGACGCCGAGCGCCTCCAGGAAGAAGCAGAGGTCCTGGACCATGTAGTTGGAGGAAGCGTTGCGGATGACCGTGACGCCGTCGTGGCGGGCGGCGGCGAGCAGCGAGTTCTCGGTCACCGTGTCGCCGCGTTCGGTCAGCACGATCGGCCGGCCGGGGGAGACGGACCGGTCCACCACGGCGTGGTAGTACCCCTCGGTGGCGGTGACGTCGAGACCGAACCGGCGCAGCGCGATCATGTGCGGTTCGACGGTACGCGTGCCGAGATCGCAACCGCCCGCGTACGGCAGCTTGAAGTGGTCCATGCGGTGCAGCAGCGGACCGAGGAACATGATGATGGAGCGCGTACGGCGGGCGGCGGCCGCGTCGATGGCGCCCAGGTCGAGGTCGGCGGGCGGCACGATCTCCAGGTCGATGCCGTCGTTGATCCACCGGGTGCGGACACCGATGGAGCCGAGCACCTCCAGAAGGCGGTACACCTCCTCGATACGGGCGACCCGGCGCAGCACGGTGCGTCCCTTGTTGAGCAGTGAGGCGCACAGCAGGGCCACGCAGGCGTTCTTGCTCGTCTTCACGTCGATGGAACCGGAGAGCCGGCGACCGCCGACCACCCGCAGATGCATGGGACCCGCATAGCCGAGGGAGACGATCTCGCTGTCCAGGGCCTCGCCGATTCGGGCGATCATCTCAAGACTGAGGTTCTGATTACCGCGCTCGATGCGATTGACAGCGCTCTGACTGGTGCCGAGCGCCTCGGCCAACTGCGCCTGAGTCCAGCCACGGTGCTGCCGGGCGTCACGGATGAGCTTGCCGATGCGTACGAGGTAGTCGTCTGCCATGAGGCCGAGGTTATCTCAGATATGAGATGGCGCCTCCTGAGGGGGGCCGTTCGGGTGATGGGGCGTGAAGTGGCGCCGGGTGTGAGCGGGGGTGGCGGGGTCCTCCCGGTGCGGGCCGGACCGGATGGGTATGCCGGGGCGGCCGGAGGGAAGTCGGGCATGACCATTCAGCCCCTATGTACTAGAGTTATCTCGACATCGAGATATCTGCCGAGGCGCACCGCAGCCGCCCGCCGGTAAGGGTTACCTAACTTAGCCTTACCTTAGCTGACCGGCCGAATTGTCGTGGCGGCAGGATTGCGGTGGTACGCGCACATCAATGAAGGAGACTGTCGTGTCGGCGAACAGCTTCGACGCCCGCAGCACGCTGCAGGTGGGCGACGAGTCGTACGAGATCTTCCGGCTGGACAAGGTGGAGGGCTCGTCCCGCCTGCCGTACAGCCTCAAGGTCCTGCTGGAGAACCTGCTCCGCACCGAGGACGGCGCGAACATCACCGCCGACCACATCCGCGCGCTCGGCAACTGGGACTCCCAGGCCCAGCCGTCGCAGGAGATCCAGTTCACGCCGGCCCGCGTGATCATGCAGGACTTCACCGGCGTGCCCTGTGTCGTCGACCTCGCCACCATGCGCGAGGCCGTCAAGGAGCTCGGTGGCGACCCGGCGAAGATCAACCCGCTGGCCCCGGCCGAGCTGGTCATCGACCACTCCGTCATCGCCGACAAGTTCGGCACGAACGACGCCTTCAAGGTGAACGTCGAGCTGGAGTACGGCCGCAACAAGGAGCGCTACCAGTTCCTGCGCTGGGGCCAGACCGCCTTCGACGAGTTCAAGGTCGTCCCGCCGGGCACCGGCATCGTCCACCAGGTGAACATCGAGCACCTGGCCCGGACCGTCATGGTCCGTAACGGCCAGGCCTACCCCGACACCCTGGTCGGTACGGACTCCCACACCACCATGGTCAACGGCCTGGGTGTGCTCGGCTGGGGCGTCGGCGGCATCGAGGCCGAGGCCGCCATGCTCGGCCAGCCGGTCTCCATGCTCATCCCGCGCGTCGTCGGCTTCAAGCTCACCGGCGAGCTGCAGCCGGGTACGACGGCCACGGACCTCGTGCTCACCATCACCGAGATGCTCCGCAAGCACGGTGTGGTCGGCAAGTTCGTCGAGTTCTACGGCGAGGGCGTCGCCGCCACCTCCCTCGCCAACCGCGCCACCATCGGCAACATGTCGCCGGAGTTCGGCTCGACCGCCGCGATCTTCCCGATCGACGACGAGACCCTGAACTACCTGCGGCTGACCGGGCGCTCCCACCAGCAGGTCGCGCTTGTCGAGGCGTACGCCAAGGAGCAGGGCCTCTGGCTGGACCCGAAGGCCGAGCCCGACTTCTCCGAGAAGCTCGAGCTGGACCTGTCCACGGTCGTCCCCTCCATCGCCGGCCCGAAGCGCCCGCAGGACCGCATCGTCCTCGCCAACGCCGCCGAGCAGTTCAAGCAGGACGTCCGCAACTACGTGGACACCGTGGACGAGGCGGGTGTCGAGTCCTTCCCGGCCTCGGACGCCCCGGCGATCCACCCCAACGGCGCCCCGTCCAACCCGGTTCAGGTCACCGCCCCCGACGGCACGACCTACACCCTCGACCACGGTGCGGTGACGGTCGCGGCCATCACCTCCTGCACCAACACCTCGAACCCGTACGTCATGGTCGCCGCCGCCCTGGTGGCCAAGAAGGCGGTCGAGAAGGGCCTGACCCGCAAGCCGTGGGTCAAGACCACCCTCGCCCCGGGCTCCAAGGTCGTCACCGACTACTTCGACAAGGCGGGCCTGACCCCGTACCTCGACAAGGTCGGCTTCAACCTGGTCGGTTACGGCTGCACCACCTGCATCGGCAACTCCGGCCCGCTGCCGGAGGAGGTCTCCAAGGCCGTCAACGACCACGACCTCGCGGTCACCTCGGTCCTCTCCGGCAACCGGAACTTCGAGGGCCGTATCAACCCCGACGTCAAGATGAACTACCTGGCCTCCCCGCCGCTGGTCGTCGCGTACGCCATCGCGGGCTCCATGAAGGTGGACATCACCAAGGACGCCCTCGGCACCGACCAGGACGGCAACCCGGTCTACCTGACCGACATCTGGCCGACCGAGGCCGAGGTCAACGACGTCGTGGCCAACGCCATCGGCGAGGACATGTTCAACAAGTCCTACCAGGACGTCTTCGCGGGCGACGCCCAGTGGCAGTCCCTGCCGATCCCGACCGGCAACACCTTCGAGTGGGACCCGGAGTCGACGTACGTCCGCAAGCCCCCGTACTTCGAGGGCATGGCCCACGAGCCGGCGCCCGTCACCGACATCTCCGGCGCGCGCGTGCTCGCCAAGCTGGGCGACTCGGTCACCACCGACCACATCTCCCCGGCCGGTGCCATCAAGGCCGACACCCCGGCCGGCAAGTACCTCACCGAGCACGGTGTGGAGCGTCGTGACTTCAACAGCTACGGCTCGCGCCGAGGCAACCACGAGGTCATGATCCGAGGTACGTTCGCCAACATCCGCCTGCGCAACCAGATCGCGCCGGGGACGGAAGGCGGTTACACCCGCGACTTCACGCAGGACGGCGGACCGGTGTCGTTCATCTACGACGCCTCCCGCAACTACATCGAGCAGGGCATCCCGCTGGTCGTCCTGGCCGGCAAGGAGTACGGCTCCGGCTCGTCCCGCGACTGGGCCGCCAAGGGCACCGCGCTCCTCGGTGTCAAGGCCGTCATCGCCGAGTCGTACGAGCGCATCCACCGCTCGAACCTCATCGGCATGGGCGTCCTGCCGCTGCAGTTCCCCGAGGGCCAGTCCGCCGAGTCCCTCGGCCTGACCGGTGAGGAGACCTTCTCGATCTCCGGCGTCACCGAGCTCAACGAGGGCACCACGCCCCGCACGGTGAAGGTCACCACCGACAGCGGTGTCGAGTTCGACGCGGTCGTCCGCATCGACACCCCCGGTGAGGCCGACTACTACCGCAACGGCGGCATCATGCAGTACGTGCTGCGCAGCCTGATCCGCAAGTAAGCGGTCCGGCAGGGCAGTTGAGGGCCGCATCCCCGTCCGGGGATGCGGCCCTTCGCCGTATACGCCCGACGGTCGACCCCCTGCCCGGTTCCGCCGCTTCTGCGAGACATCGCCGGTGCTCAGCCCGGACACAGGGTTTCCTCAGCGGACCGGGACAGGATCGATACATGTCTGGCACCCCTGCCTCCCGAAGCGGCCGCGTCCGTGTGCTGAACGTCGACGACGAGCCGGCGCTCACCGAGCTGTTGTCCGTGGCCGTCACCGAGGCGGGCCGGCGGCCCTGCCCCGCGCTCGACGGGCAGACCGCGCTGCGGCTGGCGCGCGGTTGCATCCCGCACGCCGTCGTCCTGGACGGGATGCTGCCCGACCTCGACGGTATCCAGGTGCTGCGCAGACTGCGGTACGAGTATCCGAAGCTGCCCGTGCTCATGCTCACCGCCCGCGACGCCCTGGAACACCGCCTCGACGGGCTCGAGTCCGGCGCCGACGACTATGTAGCCAAGCCCTTCCCGCTGGAGGAGGTCGTGGTGCGGCTGCGCGGGCTGCTGCACCGGGCGGGCGCCGAGGAGACGCGGGCCGACGACTCCGTACGGGTCATCGGCGACCTCGTACTGGCCCCCAAGGCCCGCAAGGTGCACCGCGACGGTACGCCGATCCGGCTCACCGTCAAGGGGTTCGACCTGCTGGAACTGCTGGTCTACATCTCCGGCCGTCGCCGGAAGGTCGACCGGGGCCGGGCGCCGATGATCCACACCGTGCGCGGCTCGGGGTACGCGATCAGGCCCGTGGAGGAGGGGAGATGAGAACCGGGATCCGGAACCGGCTGCGCGGGCGTTCACTGCGTACCCGTCTTCTGCTGTTCATCAGTGCCACCCTCGTGGTGGTGTGCACGGCCATGGCGCTCGCCACTGTCTACGCCCAACACGCCTATCTGCTCGGCAACCTGGACCAGCGCGTCAGCGACGCCGCCCAGCGCAGCCAGGGCGGGGCCGCCCTCCAACCGGACGACGACACCGATCTCGGATTCCTCAACGAGCGCGGACAGCCCGCCGGAACGCTCGCCGCCCGGTTCGACGGGAACGGCACCATCACCGTCGCCGAGGTCGTCGCCCGTGACGCCGCGCCGCAGCGCCTCACCGCCGCCCAGCGCGCCGCGCTCGACGGCATCGCGCCCGACGGCTCGATGCACACCCGGACCGTTCCCGGGCTCGGGACCTACCGGGTCACCGCGCTCGACGGCAACGGGGTGCGCGTCCTCACCGGTCTCCCGATGGACGACGTCCAGGACATGATCGGCGGTCTGGTCGTGGTCGAGGCCGCCGCGGCGGCCGCCGGGCTCGCCGTGGCGGGCTGCCTCTGCGCGGTGGTGATCCGGCGTCAGCTGCGCCCGCTCGGCCGGGTCGCCGCCACCGCCGTCGAGGTCTCCCGCACGCCGCTGGACCGTGGCGAGGTCACCGGTCTCACCCGCGTGCCCGAACGCGACACGGACCCCGGGACCGAGGCCGGTCAGGTCGGCGCTGCGCTCAACCGCATGATCGACCACGTCGAGTCCTCGCTCGCCGAACGCCGGCGCAGCGAGGAGCAGGTGCGCAGCAGCGAGGAACGCATGCGCCGCTTCCTCGCCGACGCCAGCCATGAACTGCGGACACCGCTGGCCTCCATCGCGGGCTACGCGGAACTCATGAACCGCGGCACCGGCCGGATCGAGCCGGAGCTGGCCTGGCGCCGGGTCACTGCCGAATCGGCGCGCATGACCGGCCTGGTCGAGGACCTCCTTCTGCTCGCCCGGCTCGACGAGGGACGCCCCCTGCACTCCGCCGAGACGGACCTCGCGGCGCTGGTCGCGGAGGCGGTGTGGGACGCGCGGGCCGCGGGCGGCGGCCACGACTGGCAGCTCGCGCTGCACCTCGACGTCCCGGCGCTGGTGGTGGGTGACGAGGCGCGGCTGCACCAGGTGGTGGCCAACCTGCTGGCCAACGCCCGGGTGCACACGCCCGTCGGCACCACCGTCGTCGCCTCGGTCGAGGCCACGGACGCGCGGTGCGTGATCCGGGTACGGGACGACGGCCCCGGCATCCCGCCTGCGCTCCTGCCCACGGTGTTCGAACGCTTCACCCGGGCCGACACCTCTCGCGCCCGCACCCACGGAGCGGCGGGCGGTTCGGGCCTGGGCCTCGCGATCGCCGCGGCGATCACCACGGCGCACGGCGGCAGTATCCACGTGGAGAGCGTTCCGGGCCGTACGGAGTTCACCGTCGAACTCCCGGCGGCGGGAGGGAACTTCACGGTCGGGGCGCCGTCACGGCCCGGGATGTCCACGGCCTCGGCCCCCCGGCCGCTTGACGGCGCGGCTCGCTGCTAGATCCAGCCCGCGACCTGGGCTATGGCGAACGGTGCGGGGACCAGGGCCGTCATGCCCAGCCACAGGTGCAGCGGCCTGCCCTCCTGCCACGGCATGAGGATGTCCACCACCAGCACCATTCCGAGGACGAAGGCACCGCCGAGCACCGCACCGAGTGTCATCGCGACCGTGCTGTCCGCCGACCCGCTGCCGCAGCCGAACCCGCCGACGCAGTGCAGCAGTGCATAGCGGGTCAAAAGCCACCGGATGCACTCGCCGGGGACTATCGCGGCCGCCCCGATCAGAAGGTTCGCCACCGCAGGCGCCCACCAGGAGCCGGCGGTGCCCTTCTTGCGGCCACCGTCTGCACCGGAACCGTGCACAACCCGCCCTCTCCCCTGTCATTGCGTTCGTACAGGTAGATGACCACGAGAGCACTAGGGTTGCCCCGCGCGCTGCCACCTGCGGAGAACTCCGCCCCCATGGGTGACGTCCGTGACGGGAGGTTTGCCTTCGGGTTGCCGGGCGGGTCGAGATGCTCCGGGCGGACCGGGTGGCCGGTGTGCGTGCCACCCGGTCCGCGAGCCGGTCCGGCCCGGGGGGAGGGGGTCGGACCGGGTGAAACGAGGCTTGTGTGCGATCGACGGGCGAGACAACGTTGTCGAAATGGTCTGTACATGACTGTACTCTCCGAATGGACAACGATGTCAAGGGTGTTCGCCCGTAAGGCTGACTCGTAGGACTCAGGCGGTCTTCCGCGGCACGGGTTGCCCTCAGCGTGGGCTGAGCGACGGCCGTACAAGGAAAGCGGGGCGGGGGGGGGGGGGGGGGGCCCCCCCCCCCCCCCCCCCCGGGGGGGGGGGGGGGGCCCCCGCAACACACCCCCCCCCGGCCCCCGCGGGGGGGGGACCGGGGCGGT